>CALVPU010000266.1 GCA_944353735.1 uncultured Eubacteriales bacterium
TTGAAGGCGATGCCCGCCTGATTCAGCTCCAGCAGCGCGTTCGCCATGGCGACCAGACCGTTCGCCTTGCCGCCGCCGACGCCCGCCGAGTGACCGCCGGTCAGACCAGCGAACTCGAGCGCGTACGCCACGGCGCCTTCCGGCGCGTCGCCCCACTGCGCCGCGTGGGTGAAGTCGAAGTACTTGCCGCCGGCGCAGGAGATGGTCGCGGAGCCATAGCCGCCGTCAACGTTGATGAGGTAGGTCACGTCCGCGACGTACTTGGGATCCATGGCGTTGGCGCCCAGCAGGCCGACTTCCTCGTCCACCGTGAACAGGAAGCGCAGCGGGCCGTGCACGAACATGTCGGCATAGTCCATGTACGCCAGCATGAACGCCAGACCGGAGCCGTTGTCCGCGCCCAGCGACGTGCCGTCCGCCTTGACGGAGTTGGCGGTCCAGATCAGGTCGAGGGGATCGTTCGCCCAGTCGTGCTCGACGCCCTCGTCCACCGCGGGAACCATGTCGATGTGCCCCTGAAACGCGATCATCGGCGCGTCCTCGTAGCCCTCGGTCGCCGGCAGGTCCATGATGACGTTGCCGATTTCCTCGGTCTCGCAGGCAATGCCGCGCGCTGCCGCCCAGGCGACGAGATACTCGGTCATCTTGCCCGTCTCATGGCTCGGGCGCGGGACCTGCGTGAAGTTGGCGAACTCCTGAATATAGGTCATCACGACCTCGTCGTCGTAGGAGATGACGTCCGTGGGTACTTCCACCATCGCGTAGCCGTCCAGCGGCAGCACGCGATCGCTCGCGCCTTCCGCGGCGGCGCCGATCGCGCCGAACACGAGCAGGAATACGAAGAGCAACGCAGTCAGCTTTTTCATAGGGTCTCCTCCTTGAATAAATTTCCATTATTATATCGTCGCGAATGTTCCGTGTCAATCCCCATAAATCGAACGAAATCCGCCGAAGATTTCGCGTATAACCGTCATTTTTGCGGTATTTATGCAATAAAAGTGTGATTTTTATATTGCGCATGATGGCGCTCGCTGCGCCAAAATGGAATTTTGATGCAATTAAGTGCATAAATAGGCGGGAAAGCGCATGCCTTCCCGCCTTCGCCGGTCATCCCTTGCGCCGAGCCGCGAAACGCGTCCCGGCGCCGCGCGCAGCTGCGGACGCGCGCGCCGCGCACCTTTTCGGAGCGATTTTAACCCTGCCGGCGCTTCGCGCGACCGCGCGCCTTTACGCCTCGGCGTCGAGCGCGACCCAGCGCCCCTCGCGGTCCGAGCGCTTCATGCACGCCATCAGATGCTGCAGCCGCGCGCCTTCCGCCACGCCGTTTTCCGGAACGCGTCCGTGGGCGACGTCGTCGAGGAAGGTATAGTAGCAGTGCAGGTGACCGCGGTCCCAGCCGACGGCGTTTTTGGGCGGCAGGAAGGTTCCGCCGGGGGTGGGATAGCGCTGCACCGACTCGATGCGCGTGAACCCGCGCGCGCCGCCGAGCGGGCGCTCGGGCAGCGTCTGGTCGTAGAAGCTGAGAAAGCTCGGGTCCATGGCGTTCCAGACGAGCGCGCCGCGGTCGCCGCGGATCTCGATGGAGAGGTCGTCGTTGGAGCCGGTGGCGATCTTGCTCGCCTCGACCGAGCCCAGCGCGCCGTTTGGCAGCTCCAGCAGCATCAGCGCGTGGTCCTCGCTCAGGCTGCGCTCGACGCCGCCGGCGGCGGTGGGGCGCTCGGCGTAGAGCGTGCGCGTGCGGCAGAACACGCGGCGCGGATAGCCCGCCAGCCAGACGGCGAGGTCCAGCGCGTGGCTGCCGAGATCGAGGATCACGCCGCCCTGCGCCTGCTGCTTCCAGCCGATCGGTTTGGCGGGGTCGATGGAGCCGGAGTGCAGGTAGCGCGCCTGCAGCGACAACACCTCACCGATGCGCCCCTCCTCGACCAGCTCCCGGGCGCGCAGCATCGCCGGCAGGTAGCGGTTGTTAAACGCCATGCGCGTGACGCCCCGGGCGCCGCGCGCGGCGGCGGCGATGCGCGCCGCCGATTCTTCCGTCACCGCCAGCGGCTTGTCCACGTACACGTGTTTGCCCGCCTCCAGCGCCGCGATCACCATCTGCTCGTGCTGGTCGTTCGGCGTGCACACCGATACGACGTCGACCTCCGGATCCGCCAGCAGCGCGCGGTAGTCGTCGGTATAGCGCGCGTAGCCCGCGATCTGCGCCGCCTCGCGCGCCTTTTCGATGCGCCGCGAGCAGACGTGCGCCAGCCGCACCTGAAAGTCCATTCCCGGATAGAACAGCGCCATCGAGCGCAGCGCGTGCGTGTGCGTCTTGCCCATGAAGCCCCAGCCGATCAGCCCGATGCCCAATGTCTTCATATTTAACCTCCCGCGATTTTGGTTGGCTGTATTATACCAGAGCCGCGCCCGCGGCGCAAGCCCGCCGATTTTTGACAAAATTCAATAAATGTTCACAAAACGCTTGACGGGCGATAGGGCTTGTGGTATTATTTAGTATACGTTAAACTTTAGGAGATGCCATTTATCCAAACCATTAAGTCGGCGCTGTTCACGCCCCGGTGCAACGACGGAACGACCCCCGCTGGCTCAGGCGGGTGCGAGGCTTTGTCCCACCGGGCGAGTCACGCGCGCCCTGAACGCGATCGAAGAGGGGGAAATCAACGAATGCCGCTGCCCGGAAAACTGTGCGTCGGAATCCTCGAGGAGGACAACCCGCAAAAATCCTATTTTCGCTTCAAGCCGCTGATCGTCGAGTCGGGCGACCACTTTGACCCGTTCACCGCCGCGAAGGCCTATCCCGAGGACGGCTGCATCCGCATCGTCCCGGACAAAAACGAATCCAGCCACTTTAAGGCGCGCATGCGGCGGCTGGGGCTGTATGCCTTTGTCGATCTGCGCGACCATCCCGGCAGCCACGACAAGATCCGCATCAACAAAAATTACTCCGGCGACGGTCAGGAGCGCAACGCCCACATCCTCTATTCCGACGTCGTGCGCGAGCCGGGCGCGAACGAGCTGTTCGCGCTGCTGCCGCTGGCACCCGAACAGGCGGACGGCGCGCTGCTGTCGGAAGCGCCCAGTCCCCGCCGCGCGCTGCTCGCGCCGGACGGCGCGCCGCTGCCCGAGATCTGGACCGTCGAGCCGGTGCCCGAGCAGGAGAGCTTTCGCCTGGTGCGCGAGGGCGGCAGCGTCGCGCTTGACGACTTGCAGGTGTTTGAGCTTCCGGGCTTCCAGAACCGCACGCTGACGTTCGCAGTGCTGAAGCCGCAGCGGATTGCCCGCGCCGCCGAACTGCCGGTCGGGCGCGGCGCGCGCGCCGCCGAACCGGCGCCGCTGACCGAGCCGATTCGCATGCCCGAAGGTTTCCGCATCGAGACGCCCGCGCCGGAAAAAGCGCCCGAATCCGCGAAAGAAGCGCCCGGGGCCGAGGCGACCTCCCCCGAAGCGCCGCCGCGCCCGCAGCCGGAAAAGCCTCGCGCCGAGGCGCCGGGCTCCAAACGCGCGGTCCGCGATCGCGCGCATGCGGAGCAGACGGGGCTCAACCCGCGCCGCAGCCATTGCCTGCAGGAGATCATCGACGACAAGTGGCGCCGCTCGCGCATGGACCAGCTCGGCGCGCCGCCGTCGCTCGTTACCGGCGAACCGGTTCCGCGCCCGGCGGACGCCGCGCTCAGCGCCGTGCAGGCGGCATGGTCGCGCCGCGATCAACGAGAGGAACTGCTCAGCGCGCTGGCGCGGATGGAAGGCCTGGACGAGGCGCTCGACGCCCGCCGCAGCGCGTTGCGCGAGAGCGCCGTCAACGCCCAGCTCAACGAGCTGGAGGCCCAGCGGCTGCGGCTGCTCGACGAGATGGCGCGCCTGCGCCGCGGCGAGGCGGACGTGCGCGCCGCGCTCAAGGCGGAAATCCGCCGCGACGAGGCGGATGCGCTGGCGGACGCCGTTGCCCGCACCGAGCGCGCCCGCGCCGCCTGTGCCCGCAGCGAGCGGGAAGCGGCGCGCTCGCGCGCCGTGGCGGACGGCATTCGCGACGCCATGGCGGCAATGCGCGACGGTCGCTTCGAGAAGCGCCTGCGCGAGTTTGCCATCCACAGCCGCGCCGCCGAGCTGCTGCGCGGGACGGAGCCGTTCGCCGAAGCGCCGCTGGTCGCCGGAACCGACGCCGACGCTGACGCGCTGGTCGCGCGCGTGCTCGAGACCTTCGCTGCTGCCGGCATGCCGATCGACCGCGCCGACGCGGTGAACCTGCTCGTCTGTGCGGCGCAGGGCGCGGTGCTGCTGGTCTCCGGACCTTCCGGCAGCGGCAAGACCGCGACGGTGCGCCTGCTGGTGCGCGCGCTGGGGCTCGAGGAGGCGCGCTATGCCGAATTCGCGCCCGGGACGGCGCCGCTCGAGGGCGATGCCGCCGTGCGCCGCCTGTGCACGCCGGAGAACCGCCGCGCCGCTGTGCGCGCGCGAAGCGGCGGAGGAGAGGGCGCTGGGCTTGAGACGGTCGCCGCGGCAGGCGCAGGTCTGGAGAAGCTGAAGCAGGCGATTTCCGACGGGGAACCGCAGGCGAGCGCGCCGGAGATTGGAATTGCTGCGGCGGCGAGCATTGCCGCCAGCGCTTCGCCAGCGAACAGGACCGCCGCAGGCGCCGCGGTGGAAGCGGAGATTTCCGCCGCAGGCGACGCGATGCCGGCGTCCGCCGAAATGAAAGCCGATGCCCGCGACGCGAAGGCGTCGCCTGTCGGGATTGAAGCCGTCACTCGCGCCGCGAAGGCGTCGCCCGCCAATGCGGAAGGGGGCGTTTATGGCGCGGATGCCGGCGCAGAGAAAACCGCCGTTTGCGCCGCTGCGGATGCCGTTTGCGCGTCAGCGGACGCCGCGCCGGTGACCCTATCCATTTCCCGCGCTGCCGGCGCGGAGCTGGGCGAACTTGGACCGCTGCCCGCGGCGGAAGGCGGCTTCCGCGAAGCAGCGCTGTCGATGGCGCTGCTCGACGACGCCAACCTGCCGCCGTCGCCGGACCCGACGCGCGGTCTGACGCAGGCGGCGGAGCGCGGCGAACTGCTGCTCTGCCTGACGCTTCAGGACGACGGCGAACCCATCCCGGCGAACCTGTACGGCAGGGGGTTCACGCTGCGGCTGCGCGGCGAAGCGGCGGATTCCCCGTGGCGTCCGTCGCCGGCGCACGACGACGCGCCGCGACCGCCGGTATCCGCCGCCGCGCTGCGCCGCGCCTTTGCGCCCATCCTCGACGAGCTGCCCGAGGCTCAGTGCCGCCGCATGGAAAAGCTGCGCGCCGACCTCGCGCTGCTGGACGTGCGCCTGCCGCGCAAGACGCTCGACGCGCTGTGGAACTACTGCGCCGCGGCGATTCCGCGCATGCCGCTGGAGCCGTCGGCGGTGCTCGACTGGGCACTGGCGCAGCGCGCGCTGCCCGCCGTGCTGGCGAGTGCGCCGCTGGATGCCCTTGCCGCGCTGCCGAAGGCGTTGGAGGACCTGCCGCGCTGCCGCGCGCTGCTCGAGTCGCAGCTGCCGGTGCGGATATGACGAATTGCAGAAAAGCGGCAAGGCGCGCTTCGGCGCGGCGGAGATCTGTTCCGGTCGGACGCATGTCCGACCGGTCAGAGCGCTGACAAAGCCCGAAAATGCGAAAATTGCCCTGACAAGAGAGGCGTCAGAGGCAATTTTTGCTTCCTGCGTCAACTGCGCTTGCGTCCTTGTCTTGCGGGCTTTCTCATCACTCTGGCTGTCTGTTGACTTTGTCGACATCCTGGTCGGTCGGACGCATGTCCGACCGGCTTTTTGCGCATGGGTGGACTTTTCACGGGGCGGCAACAGCTGAATGCGTCGTTTTTTCCCATTGCCCGGCGAGGCGCAACTGTGCTATAATGGCGGTGACTTCACGAAGGGAGTGGAACGAACGTGGGCAAGATTCCTGGGGACTATTTGCAGCGCGTCTACGCGGGCTGGCTGGGCAAGATCATCGGCATCCGGCACGGCGCGCCGATCGAGGGCTGGACGTATGAGACGATTCGCGACGTGCTCGGCGAGATCGAGGGCTATCCGGCGGACTACCTCCCGGCGTTTGCCGCGGACGACGACAGCAACGGGCCGCTGTTTTTCCTGCGCGCGCTGGAACTGGCGGACGACCCGCAGCGCCTTCAGCCGCAGGACGTCGCGCAGGCGCTGCTGAACTTCGCGCCGTACGAGCACGGCTTCTTCTGGTGGGGCGGATACGGCGTGTCGACCGAGCACACCGCCTACCTCAACCTGCGCGCCGGCGTGCCCGCGCCCCGCAGCGGCAGCGTCGAGCAGAACGGCGCGGCGGTCGCCGAGCAGATCGGCGGGCAGATCTTCATCGATACGTGGGGGCTGGTCTCGCCCGGCAATCCCGAGCAGGCGGCGCGGCTGGCGCGCGCGGCGGCGAGCGTGATGCACGGCGGCAACGCCGTCTACGGCGGCGTGTTCGTGGCGGTATGCATCAGCCTCGCGTTTGTGCGCGAGGACATCGGCGCGATCCTCGCCGAGGCGCTGTCCTACATCCCCGCGGACTGCGAATACGCGCGCGTTGTGCGCGCCGTGACCGATTTCCATGCCGCGCATGCCGCCGAGGGCTGGCGCAAGTGCTTCGCGTTCGTGCACGACAACTTCGGCTACGACCGCTATCCCGGCGCCTGCCACATCATTCCCAACGCCGCGGCGATGGCGCTGGCGATGCTCTACGGCGAGGGCGACTTCGTGCGCACGATCAACATCTGCAACATGTGCGGCTGGGACACCGACTGCAACGTCGGCAACGTGGCGACCATCCTCGGCGTGCTGACCGGGCTGCGGGGCGTGGACGAGGACAAGTGGATTCGCCCCATCAACGACCTGCTGGTCTGTTCCAGCGTGGTCGGCAGTCTCAACGCCATGGACGTTCCCTACGGCGCGGCGTACATCGCCCAGTGGGCGTACCGCCTGGCGGGCGAGCCGATGCCCGAGCCGATGGCGTCCATCCTCGCGCGCGCCGTCGACGGCTGCCACTTCGAGTTTGAGCGCTCCACCCACGCCGTGCGCGCCCGCGCCGCGGGACCGGTTTACCTGCGCAACACCGATGAGCAGGCGCACACCGGTCTTCGCAGCCTGAAGGCGAGCCTGCCGAACGCCCGCCCCGGCGACCGGTTGGACCTGTACAGGCAGACTTACTATGCGCCCGAGGACTTCTTTGACAGCCGTTACGATCCGGACTTTTCGCCGCTGGCGTATCCCGGGCAGGCGCTGCACGCCAGCGTGCGCCTGGCGGACGGCGCGATGCCTGTGCGGGCGAGCCTGTACGTGCGCGACGCGCACCACGGCGAGATCGCTGTCGCCGGGCCGGTGGCGCTGGAGCCGGGCCGTTGGCACGAGCTGGCGGGGCGCATTCCGCCCCTGCGCGGCGCGCGCATCGAGGAGGTTGGCGTGCGCCTGCAGGCGGACGGTCTGCGCGGCGGGCGGCTCGGCGTCTATCTCGACGACTTCTATCTCGACGGCGCGCCGGACTACTCCGTGGAGCTCGACCGCGAGCGCGCCGAGGTCTGGACGCAGTCGCACCGCGCGGTCAGCCAGTTCACGCGCCTGAAGGGGCTGATGTACCTCGAGGACGGCGAGATGCACCTGACCGGCGCGGACTTCGCCGAGGCGTATACCGGCCGTCACGACTGGACGGACTACGAGGCGGCGTTTGCGCTGACCGTGCAGCAGCCCGGCGCGTACGCCTGCGCCAACGTCCGCGTGCAGGGCGCGATGCGCTCCTATGCCGCCGGGTTTATCGGCGAGGGCACGTTTGCGCTGGCGAAGAACGAGGGCGGGGAATACCGCGTGCTCGCGCAGGCGCCGTTTGACTGGAAGCCCGGCGCGACCTACGAGATCGCCGTCTCGGCGCAGGGCGACTGCCTGTCGGCTTCCTGCGGCGGCGTGACCGTCTCGGCGCGGGACGGCGCCTATCGCAGCGGCGCGGTCGGCGTCTCGGCGCGCGGCGGCGCGCACATCCGCCTGAAGCGGATCGAGGTGCGCGGCGGCTGACGCGCGGCAGATGCGCCGCGAAACGCCCGTGCGGATGGAGCGCTGCCCACCGCGCGGGCGTTTTTGCCGCAGGCGCAAAAGAAGAGGCGATTGCCCGAAGGCGACGGAAACCGCGCGGACTGGCGCTCGCTTTACCGCGCCGCCGGCGAAGGGGAAATTTCCTCCAATTCGCGCAAGTTTCTTCCGGCGAAAGCGTAAAATATTCATGCTTTCGGTAAAAATTCGACTTGAAGCCGCCCGGCGCGCGCCCTATACTTGGAGTAGAATGCGGCGGAGTCTGGCAGGCACGCCTGCCGGACCGGCAATTCGGACAGGAGGTACGAGGGATGGAAAACGAACATCGCAGGTTGGAGCCGATCCCATTCCACCGCGTAAAGGTGCTGGGCGGCCTGTGGAAGGAGCGCATCGACACCGTGCGCCGCGTGACCACGCGCGCCTGCGCCGCCAAGTGCGAGGAGACGGGCCGCGTGGACAACTTCCGCAAGGCGTCCGGGCGCATGGCGGGCGAGTTCCGCGGCATCTTCTTCGACGACGCGGACGTGTACAAGACCATCGAGGCGATCGGCTATGCGCTGATGGACGAGCCGGACGACGAGCTGCGCGCCATCGCCGATAAGCTGGTCGACGAGGTCTGCGCCGCGCAGCGCGACGACGGCTATCTGTTCACCTTCTTTGAACTGGGCAACATCGAGGACCGCTGGACCGACATGGACCACCACGAGGCGTTCTGCGTGGGGCAGATCGTCGAGGCGGGCATCGCCTATCGCGAGGCGACCGGCGACAGCCGCCTGTACGACGCGGCACTGCGTGCGGTCGAGCAGATGATGCGCACGCTCAAGTCCTATCCCGACGGCTGGATCAACGGTCACGAGGGCATCGAGATGGCGCTGGTGCACCTGTACCGCGTTACCGGCGAGAAGAAGTATCTCGACGACGCCATGTGGTTCGTCGAACAGCGCGGTCACGTCAAGCTGCGCCTGCCGCTGTCGTACTTCAAGACGTTCTTCACCGACGAGTACTGCCAGAACAACGTGCCCGTGCGCGAACTGCAGCGCGTCACCGGTCACGCCGTGCGCGCGATGTACTATTATTCCGGCGTGGCGGACATCGCCTCCATCACCGGCGAGCGCGCGCTGGTCGCGGCGCTGGAGCGCGTGTGGAACCACCTGCTGACGGCGAACACCTACGTCACCGGCGGCATCGGGCAATCGTCGTTCAATGAAGGCTTCTCCAGCGACTACTCGCTGCCGAACCTGCACGCCTACTGCGAGACCTGCGCCTCCGTCGGCATGGCGTTCTGGAACCACCGCATGAACCTCATCGGCGGCGAATCGAAGTACGCCGACGTCGTGGAGACGGAGATCATGAACGGCATCCTCTCCGGACTGTCGCTCTCCGGCGACCACTACTTCTACGAAAACCCGCTGGCGTCCACCGGCGTCGCGCACCGGCGCGACTGGTTCACCGTGCCCTGCTGCCCGACCAACCTGGTGCGCTTCGTGCCCTCCATCGGCGGCTACATCTACGCGCAGGCGGAGGACGGCGTCTACGTCAACCAGTTCATCGACTCGCGCCTGACCACCGAGCGGGGCGTGCAGCTGCGCATGGAGACGAACTATCCGTGGAGCGACGAGATCCGCATCCGCGCGGAAAAGTGTCCGGACGGCATGGCGCTGGCGGTGCGCAAGCCCGGCTGGTGCGCGCGCTGGACGCTGAAGGTCAACGGCGAGCCGTGCGGCGCCCAGCCCGAGGAAGGTTACTTCCGCCTCAATGTGCGCGCCGGCGACGAGATCGCGCTGTCGCTGGACATGCAGCCGCGCCGCGTGTACGCCGACCCGCGCGTCAAGGAGGACGCCGGGCGCGTGGCGGTGCTGCGCGGACCGGTGGTCTACTGCGCCGAGGAGGCGGACAATCCCGGCATTCCCACGGAGTACTTCCACGCCGACGCCGCGCTGCCCAAGTCCGCGCTGCTGTCGGAGGTCTGGATGCCGGAGCTGTTCGGCGGCGTCACCGCCGTGCGCGCGGGAGATCTGACGCTCGTGCCCTACTGCATGTGGGACAACCGTCAGGCGGGCGGCATGGCGGTCTGGCTCCGCGAGGTCTGAGCGCCGCCATCCCAAGCCCATTTACCCAAGCCAAAGCCCCGGGCCGCCGCGCGCCCGCGGGGAAGACGCCCGCGCCGTCCCTGGCGCGGGCGCCAGAGCGTTGATGGAGCCCGCAGGCGCGGGAATCGCCCGAGAGAGGGTCCGCAGCTGCGGTGAGATGACTGTCCGATGGAGCCCACAGGTGCGGGAACCGCCCGGACGATGAAGAAAAGCGAGGGCAATCCTTTGCCCCTTTCGCCGGCGGTTGCATGCCCGACCTGCGGCCTTCTCGGCGCTTTGGCAGTCTGTTGACTTTGCAATATCCCATATCCTGACGCCCGCGCCGCCCATGGCGCGGGCACAGGCGTGTTCGCGGGAAGGCGGGCGCGGCTGAACGGAAAGGAAGGTGCAGGCGCATGCGCATCATCGTTGCTGACGACATGCCGATGCAGACGCACGAGATCGCCGAGGGCATTCGCGCCGTCTGGCCGGACTGGGAGATCCTGACCGCCAGCAACGGGCAGGAGATCCTGCGGATGGTCTCCGCACAGAAGGTGGACATCGTGCTGTCGGACATCCGCATGCCGAATATGGACGGGCTGGAGATGCTGCCGATCGTGCGGCGCATCTCGCCGGAGACGAAGGTCGTGTTCATCACCGCCTATCCGCTGTTCGAGTACGCGCAGCGGGCGCTGAAGCTGGGCGCGGCGGACTTCCTGCTCAAGCCGGTGGACCTGTCGGCGCTGTACGACCTGCTCTCCCAGCTCAGCCGCGAGAGCGGGCAGGGCGATTCGCTGCGCGAGGAAATTCGCCTGTGGCTGGAAAAGCGCTGGACGGAGCTGCCTGAGGACGCGCGCCGCCACATCGGCGAGTGCTTTCCGGTGGGCTGCGTCTGTGCCGTCGCCGCGCCGCCGTCGGACGCATTTCCGCGCCCGCGCCATCTGGCGGAGGAGATCGGCAGGATGACCGGCTGCACCGTCGTCGCCGCGGACGTGCGCTCCACGGCGGACGGGCTCGAGTACGCGCTGGTGTGCGCCGAGGACGAGTGGCACTGCGAGAACTTCCTGCGCATGATGCCAACGGCGGCGATGCGCCACGGCTTCCGCGCCGGCGCGGCGCGCTGGGTGGACGGGCTGGCGCAGAAGGGACAGGCGCAGTGGGCGCTGGCGCACGCGGGCGCGGAGGCGGCGTTTTACGATTCGACCAACGTGGCGTTCGCGCAGACGGCAATTTTGGGCCGGGGGATCGAGTTTCCCAGCAAGCAGGATCTGCTCGCGCAGCTGTCCGCGCCGGAGGGATGGAGGGACGCGCTGCATGCGTGGCTCGACGGCGTGCGGCGCGACCGCCCGGACAGCGCCGCCCTGATCGGCGGCACACTGCGGCTGCTGCGCGATACGGCGGCGATGCTGGCGCGCGACGACGAGGCGCTGCGCGGGGAGGCGCAGGTCGGCGAACCGCTGCGGCGGGTGATGTTCTTCAGCGAGTACGCGCTGTGCCTCGAGGAGGCGATGAAGGCGCTGGAGAAGCTGTACCAGCACAGCATCGAGCGCGCCGATCCCATCGAGATGGCGATGGACTACGTGCGCCGGCACTACATGGACCCCATCACGCTGCCCGACGTCGCCGAGATGACGCACCTGTCGCCGAACTATTTCTCGACGCTGTTCCGCAAGCGCACGAACATGCGCTTTATGGAATACGTGCTCAAGGTGCGTCTGGAGAAGGCGTCGGACATGCTGGCGAACACGGACATGTACGTCTACGAGATCGCCAACGCCTGCGGCTACGAGGATGTGCGCTACTTCCTGCGCGTGTACCAGAAGGCGTTTGGCATCTCGCCGGCGAACTTCCGCCGCTGCTTTCGGCAGGACCGGGGAAAGGAGAAGTGAGGCCGTGACGGTGGAGAACGGGCGCGGGCGCCGGCGGCGGCGCTTTTCCGAGAAGGTCATCTTCTACATGATGGTCGGCTACCTGCTGATGGCGCTGCTGTTCGGGGGAATGTATTTCCTGAACGCCCGCCAGAGCACGGAAAGCCGCATGATCGAGCAGATCGGCAATTCCCTCGACCGCACGCGCGCGGACCTCGAGGGGCTGATCGAGACGTGCGAGAACGTCTACGTGTCGCTGATCTCCGACGGCGAGCTGTACGACTATCTCGTGAGCTACGATGCCGGCGCGACGAGCTATCCCAGCGCCCGCCGCGCGGTCAACCAGATGCTGCGGGACGCGATCCGCAACATCGACGCGCTCTGTTCCGTGCAGCTGATGAGCGACGAATACGTGTTCTATACCACGAACACGACCTATACCTCCACCGCCAATGTGGAGAACTCGGCCATCTTCCAGCGCGCGCGGCAGGCGGAACAGCCCTTCTGGACCTCGACGTACGACTTCACGCGCGAGTACGGTCACACCGCGCTGGAGAACCCGGAACTGCCGGTCACCAACCGCAACCTCATCAGCTATGTCGGTCCCTTCAACGCCTATCTGTTTCGGGATTCGACGCTGAAGATGTGGCCGGCGGACGTGGAAAAGCCGGTGGTGTTCGTCAACCTCAGCGAGGACCGGCTGCGCGACATCCTCGTGCGCACGCTGCCGGCGTTCGACGGCGCCTGCTTCGTGGTGGACGCAAACGGCGTCTGTATCGCCCACACCGATCCGTCGCAGCTGTACGCGCAGATGGACGCGCAGGCGTGGTCGGCGGTGCAGGACGGCGGCGAGCGCGGCGCCATGACGATAAATCTCTCCGGCACGCCGAGCCTGATCTCCTACACGCGGCTCTCGTCCGGCTGGACGCTGGTGAGCGCGCTGCCCGTAAACGAGGTCTACGCCGAAATCTACAGCGTCATCTGGCACACGCTGACGGGCATGCTGCTGGCGCTGCTGCTGCTCGGGGCGCTGCTGGCGCTGCTGGTCTCGCGCCTGCTCTCGCGGCCCATCCGCCAGCTGACGCAGGCGATCAACATCGTCGCCAGGGGCAACTTCATGGTCAACCTCTCGACCACGGGCGACGAGTTCGACGCCGTCAACGCCGCCTTCAACAACATGACCCGCCGCATCGAGCAGCTGATTCACGAAAACTACGAGGTCAAGCTGCGCGAGCGCGAGAACGAGCTGCGCGCGCTGAAGTATCAGACCAAGCCGCACTTCCTCTACAACGCGCTGGCGATCATCCGCTCGCAGGCGCTCAAGGGCGGCGACATGGCGGTGGCGCAGATGGTGCAGAGCCTGTCCAACGTGCTGCGCTACGTGCTGCGCGGCGACCAGAACCTCGCCACCGTGCGCGACGAGGTCAACAACGTGATGGACTACTTCGAGCTCATGCGCGCAGGCTACGACGGCGCGATCGCGCTGGAAGTGGACGTCGAGTCCGCCGTGCTCAACGCCGCCGTGTGCAAGATGACGCTGCAGCCGCTGGTGGAGAACTGCGTGCAGCACGGACTGTCGGCGCGGGACGCCGGCGGCGTGGTGCGCCTGAGCGGACGGCTCAAGGGCGACCGCGTGTCGCTGGTCGTCTCCGACAACGGCGCGGGTTGGCCCGAGGGCTTTTCCGTCAACGACAACGAGCACCAGACCGAGTCCATCGGGCTGGCGAACGTGCGCAGGCGCATGAAGCTGACCTTCGGCGATGCGTGCGATTTTACGCTCTTCACGCCCGAAACCGGCGGCGCGGCGGTGGAAATTGTCTTTCCTTACCAATTCGGTAGAGGAAACAGAAACGAAGATTAAAATAGTGCACCTTGCGTAGAAATTTTGAATTGAACGCACGCGGGCGTATTGATTATAATAATGTTAGCCGAATTCAGAAAGGAGCGTTCCTCATGAAGAAACTCGTATCCCTGTTGCTCGTGGCGTCCCTCCTGCTCGTTGGCGCCTTCGCCGCGACGGCGGAGGAAGCCAAGAAGTGGGAAGGCCACTCGATCGTCTTCGCCGGCTGGGGCGACGGCGCCGAGAAGGCCGCCACCGAAGCCGCCATCGCCGCCTTTGAAGAGGCGACCGGCTGCGAAGTGACCTACATCAACAACAACAGCGACTTCGATACCAAGATCACCGCCATGGTCGCCGCGGGCGAGCAGCTCGACTGCGCCATGCTCGAGTCCGGCACCATTGCCTATCCGATGGCGGAGCAGGGCCTGCTGGTCCCGCTGGACAGCTACGTCGAGGCGTCGGGCATCGACATGAGCGACTACGTCGCCGCGTCCTGCTACTATGACAACGACGGCAACATGATCTCCTACGCGGGCAACATCGAGCTGATGTGCCTGTTCTACAACCGCGACGTGTTCGACGCCGCCGGCATCGAGTATCCGCCGACGAGCCCCGAGGACGCGTGGACGTGGGACGAGTTCGTCGACGTCTGCAAGCAGCTGACCAAGGACGCCAACGGCCTGACCCCCAACGACGAGGGCTTTGATGCGGAGAACATCGTGCAGTACGGCGTCAACCCCGGCGTGTGGTGGCCGGTTTGGGGCTCCTTCATCCTCTCCAACGGCGGCAGCATCGTCGATGCGGATGGCAACTTCGCCATGAACCAGCCCGAGGCGGTCGAAGCGCTGCAGAAGTTCTGCGACCTGAAGCTGGTTGACCACGTCGCGCCGAGCGTCGCGGCTTCCGAGTCCCTGCCGGCGGGCGACGTCGCCCTGCTGACCGGCACCTACGCCATGGTCATCGACGGTCAGTGGAACGCGCTGACCTACGCTGAGGCGGGCGTCAACTTCGGCATGGCGCCGATCCCGAAGATGGGCGACGAGGTCGTCTCCATCTGCACCACCGCCATGTTCTGCATCTTCGAGGCTTCCGAGGAGAAGGACGCTGCGTGGGATCTGATCCAGTACCTGAACGATCCCGCCATCGACCTGACCCTGTTCGAGAACGGCAACCGCATGCCCACCAGCCTCGATTGGCTGACCAGCGAGGACAAGCTCGCGCAGTGGGTCGGCGAGGACAACCCCGCCCGTCCGGAAGGCTATGAGGGCATCATCGACATGCTCATCAACTACTCCGCCGCGCCGCTGACCGGTCAGATCATCGGCTGGCCCGACATGATCACGCTGGTGGACGCCGCCATCGAGGAAGTCCTCTACGGCAACATGAGCGTGCAGGAGGCCATGGACGGCGTGGCTGCGGACATCGAGGAAGCGGGCATCGTGCTCGGCCTGCGCACGGCTGGCGCCGAAGCGGCTGAGACTGCCGAGACGGCTGAGACCGCCGAGGCGGCTGCGTAAGGAAGGCTTCCCCGAAGATACGACCTTGCGGCGAGGCGCGGCTTTGACCGCGCCTCGCCGCTTCAGGAGCGAACCGCGCATCGCGGGCGACCTCAATGACGATAGGAGGAGGACTAATGGCCGAATTGCAGACGCGCGCCGCAAAGTCGATGCGCTGGTATCAGCGGCGCGAACGCGCGGCGGGCTGGCTCTTCGCTGCGCCCGCGCTGATCGGTTTTCTCGCGCTCACGCTGCTGCCGATGATCTTCTCGCTGTACTGGAGCCTGACGGACTTCAACGTATTCAAGAGCGAGACGAACTTCATCGGACTGGACAACTTCCGCCAGATGTTCAGCGCAAGCGACCTGTACTTCAAGGATTCCATCAAGGCGACGGCATACTACGCGGTGCTGAACGTGCCGGCGTCGATCCTGTTCTCGTTCGCGGTGGCGCTGATGCTGTCGTCGAACATCAAGGGCCGCGGCGTCTTCCGCAGCATCTTCTACCTGCCCTCGATCATCCCGGCGGTGGCGTCGTGCATGGTCTGGGTCTGGCTGCTCAACCAGCAGTACGGCCTGATCAACACGGTGCTCAAGTCCGTCGGCATCACGCCGCCGGCGTGGATCTGGTCGAAGGACACGGTCATCCCCACGCTGGTGATGATCAACATGTGGAACACCGGCGGCACGATGGTCATCTTTCTGGCGGGCATCATGTCGGTCCCCAAGGTCTACTATGAAGCGCTGGAGATCGACGGCGGCAACGCCTTCCACAAGCTGATCTACGTCACGATCCCGATGGTCACGCCGACCCTGTTCTTCAACACCATCATGGCGATCATCAACTCCCTGCAGGTGTTCACACAGGGCTACATCATGACCGGGGGCGGACCGAGCAACGCATCGCTCTTCTATTGCCTGTACATTTATCGCGAGGCGTTCCAGAACGCGAACATGGGCTATGCCTGCGCGCTGGCGTGGCTGCTGTTCCTGATCATACTGGCGCTTACGATGGTCGTGCTCAAGAGCCAGCGCCACTGGGTCTACTATTCGGATGGCGGGAGGTGAGCGCGATGATGCACGATACCAGAGTCCGCCGCTTTGTCGGCAAGTTCCTCATCTATCTGTTCCTGATCATCGTCTGCTTTCTGGCGTTTTTGCCGTTTCTGTGGATGGTCCGCAGCTCGTTTATGGAGCTCAAGCAGATGTACAAGGTGCCCACGGAGTGGATTCCCAATCCGCTGACGTTTGAGAACTTCGCCTCCGCGATTACGGAAACGGGCATGTTCAACTACCTGCTCAACACGGTGTTCATCGTGGCGATGAACATCCTGGGCACGGTGCTGACGGCATCGATGGCGGCCTACGCCTTCGCGCGCCTGAACTGGAAGGGCCGCGACGTGATGTTTGTGCTGCTGCTGAGCTCGATGATGCTTCCCGGCGCGGTGACGATGGTGCCGGTATACGTCGGCTGGAGCCGGCTGGGCGGCATCGACACCTACTGGCCGCTGATCCTGCCCGCCTATCTCGGCGGCGGCGCCTACAACATCTTCCTGCTGCGCCAGTTCATGAAGGGCATTCCGCACGAGCTGGACGAAGCGGCGACCATCGACGGCGCGGGCAAGGTCCGCATCTTCTTCAACATCATCATTCCGCTGACCAAGGCGTCGATTGTCGTCGTCGCGATGTTCTGCTTCATGGGCGTCTGGAACGACTTCATGGGCCCGCTGCTGTACATCAACAGCGAGTCGAAGTACACCGTGTCCATCAGCCTGCAGTCGCTGCAGGGCTCGTACTCCTCGCGCTGGAACCTCATCATGGCGGCGTCGGCGATCGTCGTATTGCCCTGCGTGGTCGTGTTCCTGCTTGGACAGAAGCACATCATCGGCGGCATCGCGATCTCGGGCATCAAGGGATGATTCCATTTGGCGGGTCCCGCCGCGCGGCGGGGTCCGCCTTTATTTTCAAACAATGTGGAGGAAATGAACCATGGACAACGCCCGTCTGTCCGTGCGCATGGCGCCCATCGACGCCGTGCGCCCGCTGCAAGGCTCCTATGTCGACCGGAAAATGCGCAAAAACGCCCAATGGCTGCTCTCACTCGACCCCGAACGCCTCGTCGCGCCGCTGCGCGCGCAGTGCGGCCTGCCCACGGGCGGCAAAAAGCCCTATGGCGGCTGGAAGGACTATTATTACTATTACCTTCGCGCCGCCGTCAACCTCTATCGCGCCTTTGGCGGCGTCGACGATGCCATCGCTTCCGCCGCCCGCGCGGGCGCGGAGACGGTCGTGCGCGCGCTGCTCGAGTGCCAGCAAAAGACCGCCGAGACCTGTCCCGCCGGCATGATCACGCCGCAGATGGAAAAGCAGTTCGTCGACCGCACCCACTTCGTGCGCGACAGCGTCTATTCCCACACCCACATCGAGGCGGTGCTCTATACCGTGCACAAGGTGATGTACGGCCTGATCTACGCCGCGCAGGCGCTGGGGATGCCCGAGGCGCTCGCCGGCGCGGAGAAGATGGCGCGACGCGTGCACGACGGCATGGCGCCGCTGTCGCCCATGGAGCGCCAGAAGATGACCGACAGCCGCCGCGTGGAGGACTTCTTCTCCGAGGCGGGCGGCGTGATGGACGGCTTTGTCTGGCTGTATGAACTCACCGGCGACGAGCGCTGTCTGGAGACGGCGGACTACCTGCGCCGCCCATGGTTCGACCGCATGTTTACCGAGGACGACGACCGCCTTGGCTGGGGCATGGAGCACGCCAACTCCGAGATCCCCTACGTCGAGGCGCTCGTTCACCGCTACGCGGTCACCGGCGACGAATCCGCCCTCGCCGCCGCGCGCGGCTTCATGCGCGCCAGCGTCGCCGGGCACGAACTGCCGCAGGGCAGCGTCTCCGGGCGCAGCGCCTTCCCGGATTACCAGTCCGAACTGTACAATTATCCCAAGCGCGTGTTCTTCCACATCATGGATACGCCTGCGCGCAAGAACATCTCCAGCGGAGAGAGCTGCTGTGCCCACAACCTCAACCGCGTCTGCCGCCGGCTGATCGAGGTCGAGCCGGAGGTATGGCTGATGGACGCGTGGGAGCGGCGCTTTGTCAATGCCGTGCTCGCGCAGCAGAATCCCGACACTGGCATGTTCATTTACAACCTCAACCTCAAGGAGAACGCCTACAAGATGTGGGGCTATCCGGACAAGTCGTTCTGGTGCTGTTACGGCACCGGTGCGGAGGCGTTCGCCTCGCTGACCGAGGGCGCGTTCTTCGAGCGCGATGACGCCGCCTGTGCCTGCCTCTACATGCCCTGCGTCTACACCCACGCCGCCAGCGGCGTCCGCATCGCCGAGCGCACGGACTATCCCGACGACGGCGCGGTGGAGTTCACATTCGAGACCGGCGGCGAGCTGTCGCTGTTTTTGCGCCTGCCCGGCTGGCTGAGCGCGCCGGCGAAGGTGACGCTGCCCGGCGGCGAGACGGTGGAGGTCGACGTGCCCGGCACGCTCTACGAGGTGCGCCGTCAATGGCGCGCCGGCGACGTGCTGCGGCTGGAGCTGCCCTTCGCGCTGCGCTACGAGTGCATGCCCGACCGCCCGGAGTACGTCAGCGTCGCCTACGGGCCCAACCTCGAGGTGCTGTGCGCGCCCGGGAAGCAGCTGTTCCCCGGCACGGCGCGGGCGCTGCTCGACGCGCTGGAGCCCGCCGCCGCGCCCTGCACGTTCGTGGCGGACTTTCAGGCCGCCGAGGCGGGCGGCACGCACACCGTCAAGCCGGTGCGCAAGGTCGTCGACGAGGCGTACAGCGGCTACTTCCACGTGACCATGCCGCCGGAGGAGATCCTGCTCGACGCCATCGACCTGTCCAGCGAGGCGAGCCGCAGCGCCCACGAGCTCGAGGGCGTCGGCCTGAAGCTGGGCAGCGCCTGCGGTCACGCCACGCTGGCGACCACGCTGACCTTCTTCTCCGAGCGCGGCGAGGTGCGCTTCGCCATGGACGCCGATCCGGAGCGCGAGATGATGCTGCGGCTGTACCTTGACGGTTCGGCGCGCGCCTACATTCACGAGTTCTCGGGTCACGTGGTCAATCCGCTGTTCGACCTCGAGGTGCGCTGCGGCGACGAGTGGCGACCGTTTTCCACCAAGTCGATGGAGGCGGACGCGCCCGGCGAGATCTACTATGAGAACTTCGTCATTCCGCGCGCGTGGACGGCGGGCAAGTCGCGGCTGCAATTCCGCATCGCGGCGCGCAACTTCCACGAGATTCCCGGCGTGATCGAGACGCTGATGGACCGCATCGAGCTGGTCGCCGTGCCGGAGACCGCAGGCGTCCGCCGCGCCGGAGACGCCCGCGCCGCGCTGGCGGAAAAGGAATACGTGCCCAACGCGCTGGGACTGTGACGTCCGGCGCCTAAGGAAAGGACGGCGCAACCGCGCCCGCCGCAGCGAAGGCGCGCGGCGGGCGCGCCGGGCCAGGGGAAAGCCGGTCTGCCGCAGCCAAGGCGCGGCGGAGCCGGGAACAGGAGGCGCCGCCGGACGGCATCCGTCCGGCGGCGCAAGGCGCGCGTGCGCGCAGGTAAGACGCGCGGTATAAAAGCGTCTCCGCCTTGCCCCAAGGCGCAAGGCGCGCGCGTGTGCGCAGATAAGTAAGTAGAGCCATACATGCGAAAGCGCGTTCTTTGACGTGCGCGCGGGAAAGAAAGGAGCAATCGGGATGACGGAACGAATTCGCCGCCTGAAGGCGTTTCAATGGGACAGGCGGCACCATGCGGCGCGGCGGACGCTGGAGGCGGGGATGGTGCTGCCGTATCGGGACGAAGGGCTGACGGACGTCGCGCGCGTGGCGCTGCGCACAAAGACGGCGCTGGAGATGGAGACGCCGTACCTCTTTCCCGGCGAGCTGATCGCCTTCACGCGCACGGTTCCCAACCTGCCGTTCGTGTTTGGCGGCGACGAATGGGAGAATATCCGCGCCGCGCACTACATCCATGAGCTGGGCAACGTCAGCAACCTCTCGCCGGACTACGGCGCCGTGCTCCGCCGCGGGCTGCGACCGCTGCGCGCCGCGCTCGGACAGGGCGAGCTGCAGGACGCCATGCGCCTGTCCATCGACGCGCTGCTCGACCTGACGGAGCGCTATCGCGCCGCCGCGCTGGCGGCGGGCGACGAAGAGCTCGCCGCCGTGCTCGAGCGCGTGCCCGCGCTGCCGCCGCGCACCTTCCGCGAGGCGCTGCAGTCGCTGCGCATCCTCCACTTCGCCATGTGGTGCGAGGGCGACTATCACAACACCCTCGGCCGCTTCGACCAGTACATGATGCCCTACCTGCGCGCAGACCTCGACGCCGGCCGCCTCGACGAGGCGGGCGCGATGGAGCTGCTCGAGGCGTTCTTCCTTTCCTGCAACCGCGACAGCGACCTCTATCCCGGC
>CALVPU010000267.1 GCA_944353735.1 uncultured Eubacteriales bacterium
ACCATCTCCATCGTCTCGATGCCAGTTACCCCAAGCACGCCCGGCGCGATGGCGCAGACGCTGCGCAGGTTGTCGGCGCCGAAACCGCACTGCGCCATGTGGCGCGTGACGAGCGTGCGGTCGACGGCGCGCGGACCGAGCGAGTCCGGCGTGATGAAGCGGTTGCCCAGCCCGACGACCAGCACCGGCGCGCCGTCTCCGGCGCGTATCATGCGCCCCAGCTCCTCGCCGAGCAGCGCTGAAACCGCCAGCCGCGCTTCCGGCGCGCGCTCGCGCAGCATGCCGCACTCCATCGTCAGATATGCTCCACACGCCTTGCCAAGGCTCTGCGCGGCGTCTGGATCGGTGATGAGCACCTCCGTCATGCGCACGTCCGCCGCGTCCCAACGGCTGACCTGCACGCCCGGAAATCCCTCGCCGCCCGCGCCGTCAAACGCCTCCATCGCCAAATCGGTGCGAATCTGCCCCACGTGATCGCCTTCCCCTCGCAAAAAATCGGCGTCCATCCGGTGGCAGCGCCTGCGCGCCGGACGACCTGTGGCATTAGCGTGCGCGGCAGCGAAAAAAATATACATCCGACCCGAAAGCGCGGAGGCGCCGAACGGCATCGGGCGGAAGACATTGGACGAGCCTGCAGCGCGTTGAGCCAACCTGCAACCTGGAGAGGCAAGCGCCGCCGGCGAAGAAAGCAAAACCGCCTCTGCCTTTCCGAATCGGCAGGGCGGTTGCCGGCATTGCCCGCGCGCTTGCGCCGGACGCCGCCATCTGGTATCGGGCGATGGCGCGTCTGCGCCGCTATCCTTCGCCGTTCGCGCCGCCATGGCGCTCGACGAGATATTCCATCGCCATGCGATAGCCGTCGAAGCCGAAGCCCGCGAACGTCCGCTCACACGCCAGCCGCACATAGGAAATCTTGCGGAAATCCTCGCGGGCATTGACGTCGGTCAGATGCACCTCGCAGGCGGGAATGCTGACCGCCTTGAGCGCGTCGAGAATCGCCACGGAGGTGTGGGTATAGGCAGCGGGGTTGATGACGATGCCGTCGACCTGCCGGTACGCCGCCTGAATGCGGTCGACGATCGCGCCCTCGTGGTTGGATTGGAACAGCTCCACCAACACGCCCAGCCGTTCGGCCTGCGCGCGCACGAAGCCGCACAGCGCCGCATAGTCCTGCGCGCCGTACAGCGCGCGCTCGCGGATGCCGAGCATGTTCAGGTTCGGTCCGTTAATGACCAACAGCCTCATAAAATCCCTCCTCAATCTGCTTGACCGCGTCGGCAAGCGCAGCGTTGTTGTCGACCGCGTAGTCCGCCGCCGCGGCATACTTTTCGCGCCGCTGTGCCCAGAGCCTGCGCACGGCGTCGCCGGATGCCGAGGACAGCGGGCGGCCGTCGCGCGGCAGGTCCTCGAGGGCGCGGCGAATAAAGCACACGCGACCGTTCTGGCGCATGGCGCGCACGTTCTCCGCGCGCAGAATCGAGCCGCCGCCGGTGGCGATCACGCAGCCGCTCTCGCGGCAGAGCTCGGCAAGCGCCTGCGTTTCCAACTCACGAAAGCGCGCCTCGCCGAAGCGCGCAAAGATCTCCGGGATCGGCATGCCGGCGCGCTCGGCGACGATCGCGTCGCAGTCGGCGAATCGGCGCCCCATCGCTTCGGCGACCGCCGCGCCCAGCGAGCTCTTGCCGCAGCCGGGCATGCCGACGAGCACGACGTTGAGCGTCTGCGCGCGAATCTCCGCCAAAATGGCGCCGTCCGCCGCTTCGTCGATGGCACGTCCGGCAAACAGTTCCGCTGCCTCGCGCGCCTGCGCCACCAGCATCGGCAGACCCGACACCGCCGGAATTCCGCGCTCGCGGGCGTCGAGCACCAGCGCGGTCTTTTCCGGATTGTACACCACGTCGGCGACACCGCGTAGCCTGGGCAGCCTGCTCAGGTCCGCCGGCGACGCGCCGGTATTCGGGTACATGCCCACCGGCGTGGTGTTGACCAGTATCTCCGCGTCGGCATGGTCCGCGTAGAGCGCGCCGTAGTCGACCGGGCCGCTGCGCGAGACGACCACGATCTCCCGCGCGCCCAGATGGCGCAGCGCCGTGCGCGCGGTCAGGCTCGTGCCGCCGCTGCCGAGCACGACCGCCTTGCGCCCGCGCGGGTCGATGCCCGCGCAGCGCAGCATGTGGATGAAGCCGCCGATGTCCGTGTTGTGCCCGTAGAGCGAACCGTCCGGGCGCACGACCAGCGTGTTCACGCAACCGATCTCGCGGGCGAGGTCCGACAATTCCGCGCAGTAGGGCAGCACGGCGCGCTTGTAGGGAATGGTCACGTTCAGGCCCCTGAAGCTGCGCGCGCGCAGAAAACCGTCCAGTGCCTCCGGCGCGACCTCGCGCAGCTCGTAGCGGTAGTCCGCCAGCCGGGCATGAATCAGCGGCGAATAGCTGTGACCGAGCTTTTCGCCGATCAGGCCGTACTCCATCTCAGCGCTCCTCATACGCACCGAGGAACACGAAGCGCTCGGTACGCCCCTCCAGCTCGCAGATCAGCTTGACGATCTCGGGGTCGTGCACGTCCGCCTCGAGGTCGAAGAAGAAGCGGAACTCGAATTCGCGGTCGGGCATCGGGCGGCTCTCGAGCTTGGTCAGGTTGACGCCGGCGATGGCAAGCCGCGAGATGATAGCGTTGAGCGAACCCGCCTCGTGGGGCAGGTTGAACATGATCGACACCTTGCGCGCGTCGGGATAGATCTCCAGATTGCGCGAAATGCAGATAAAGCGCGTGTAGTTGCTCTGGGCGTTGCTGACGCTGTCGCCGACGATCTCCAGATCGTACAGCTCCGCGCACGCCTTCGAAGCGATCACGGCGACGTCGTCGCGGTCGGTCGTAGCGGCAAACTCGGCGGCAACGGCGGTGTTCGCCATCGGCACCGGCGTGTACTCCGGATGTGCGTCGAAGAATTCAGAGCACTGGCGCAGCGCCTGTTCGTGGGAAACCACCTCGCGAATCGGACCGGTCGCGCCCTTCTTGCGCATCAGCCGGTGTTCGACGCGCAGCCGGCGCGCGCCGACGATGTGGAACGAGTGCTTCTCCATCAGGTCGTACACCTGCGTCACCGAACCGGCAGTGCTGTTCTCGATCGGCAGGATGCCGTACTCGCACATGCCCTTCTCCACCGCGTTGAACACGCCGTCAAAGCTGTTGAAATAGAGAATGTCGGGATACTCGAACAGCTTCTCGCACGCCTGCTGAGCGTAAGCGCCTTCGGTTCCCTGACAGGCGACCAGCGCGCGCTTGGGCATCTTCCGACCGGCGCACTGCGCGCACGCTGCATCGATCTTCTCCCCCAGCGCCGACTTTTTGCCCATCATCGCGGACTCATGGTTGCAGCTGAGCTCAAAGATCAGCCGGTAGAGGTCCTTGACGTAGGGCGCGTAGGCATCGCCCGCCTGCGCGGTCACGCGGTTGATGACGCTGCGCTCGCGGGCGCGGTCTCGAATCGCCTTGCCGGACGCCTGCTTGGCGGCGGCAACCTCGGCGACGGTCTGCATGCGCTCGACGAACAGGTTCGTCAGCTGATTGTCGATCTGGTCGATGTGTTCGCGGATGTTGTTCAGTTCCATAAGTAAGCGCTCCTTTCAGAGATGAGATCATAGAGGGTCATCGCCACGACCGCCTCGACGACGGGCACGGCGCGCGGCACGATGCAGGGGTCGTGCCGTCCCCGCACCGCCAACACGGCATCGGTTCCGGCGCTGAGGGAAACGGAATCCTGCTCGCGCGCGATCGACGGCGTGGGTTTGAACGCCACGCGCACGTGCACCGGCATGCCCGTGGTGATGCCGCCCAGAATGCCGGCGTGGCGGTTGGTCTCGGTGACGACGCGGTCGCCGCGCATGCGGTAGGCATCGTTGTGGGTGCTGCCGCGCATGCCGCAGGCGTCGAAGCCCGCGCCAAACGCCACGCCGCGCACCGCGGGGATGCCGAACAGCGCCCGCGCCAGACGGTTCTCGACGCCGTCGAACATCGGGTCGCCCAGTCCGGCGGGCATGCCGACGGCAAAGCATTCGATCTCGCCGCCCACCGAATCGCAGTCGGACTTCGCCGCGAGGATCGCCTGCCGCATCGCCTCGGCGGCCCCGGGATCGACCACGGCAAGGTCGCCGCCGGAAATGGCGTCGAGGTCGGGATTTGCCGCGTCCAGCGCCGCGTCCAGCACGTTCTCGATGCGGACGATGTGCGCCCGCACGCGCACGCCCTCGCGCGCCAGCAGCTGCATCGCCAGCGCGCCGGCAAAGCACAGCGGCGCCGTCAGCCTGCCGGAGAACTGCCCGCCGCCACGGATATCGTTCGCGCCGCCAAACTTGACGCAGGCGGGATAGTCGGCGTGCTCGGGGCGAGGCACGGCGCGCAGCTTGTCATAATCCTGCGATCGGGCGTCCGCGTTGACGAAGCGCATCGCCAGCGGCGCGCCGCACGTCTCGCC
>CALVPU010000268.1 GCA_944353735.1 uncultured Eubacteriales bacterium
GCTGCTCGATCGCGCCGGAGCGCATGCGACGGAGCACGCTTGCCGCCGGGCACACCCTGCCGCGCCGCTGCGCTTGGCGCGCAGAGGGCGTGCCTGAGCCTTTGCCGGAGAATGACGGCTCGAAGCCGGCTGTCGCCGCTTTTCTGACCGCGTTGCGCGGTCAACCGGTTCGCCTCTGCCCAAGGGGCGCCGGAAAGAATGGGAGGAAATGTCATGAATCGAAGCGAATGGGTCGAGCGCTATCGCCGCGCCGATCTGGCGTGCGCCAAGGTCGATTACCGCCTGCGCGGCGCGCGGATGTACGAGCGCGAGACGCTCGCGCCGACGGAGGAAAATCGCTGCGCGCTCGCGCGCCAGCTGTCCGAAGCACGCGCCGAGGTCGCGGCGCTCGAGGCGCCGGAGCCGGCGTTTGCGCTGATGAAGCGCCACTTTGACGACTTTCTCGACGGCGCGCGCGTGCAGCTGGACAACGTGTTTGCCAAGCCCGCCGCGTCTGTGGCGAAGCTCACGCACCGGCTGGAGAACCTCGCGGGCGTGGATACCCGCGCCGACGAGGAAAAGGCGGAGGTGCTGCGCGCGCAGCTGGAAGGGCTCGACGAGCTGCTCGACGGCGTCCGCCAGTGCGCCGCGCGCGCCGCGACCGCCGACGCCGCCGCCCTGTCTGGGGCGTGCGCCGACGCTGCGGACAACTACCGCCACTATGCCGGGAATGTTTCCCGCTACTTTCCTGCGCTGAGCGCGGCGGAGGGCGCGGCGCTGTCCCGCGCGCTCCAGCACGCGGCGGAGCGCGTCGAGGCACTGCGGCGCGCGTGCGGCGGATTTGGCGCGGCGGAAGCGGACGACGAGGATCGCTGCGCGCCGTTCGACGAGGCGTATTACCGCAGCGTGCTCGGCGACCAGCTCGGGGTTGACCTCGACGAATTGCTGGCGTGGCACCGCGAGGAGATGGCGCATACCCGCGCGGAGGTGTTCGAGATCGCCGGTCGGCTGCCCATCGCCGCGCGCCCGCGCACCATGCGCGAGGTCAGCGCCGTGCTGGCGCAATACGCCGGGCCCTGCGACACGCCGGAGGAGATGTTCCGCCGCACGCGGGATTATCTCAACCGCGCGCGCGAGGCGGCGCGCGAGTACGTGTGGTTCCCGGAAGAGGCGTGCCGGCTGGAGCGCGTGCCGTATCCGCTGCGCAATTCGTTCCCGTGGGGCGGCTATTCCGACGGCGACGGTCGGCTGCGCCCGATCACCGGCACGGCGTTTTTGAACGACGGCAACTTTCGCGCCATTTCCGATGGCTGGCTGAAGATGCAGGCGGTGCACGAGGCGTATCCCGGGCACCACATCCAGTACGTTCGCAACGTGACCGACGCACTGCCGGAGACGGTCAAGCTCGGCGCCAAGCACATTCCGCTGATCGAGGGCGTGGCGCACCGCAGCGAGCGGCTGTTCGAGTTCGCGTTCGCGGAGGACCCGTTTTATCCGCTGTTCGTGGCGTTCCGCCGCCACCATACCGCCGTGCGCATCCGCAGCGACCTGATGCTCCGGCTCGAGGGCAGGCCCATCCGCGAGTGCGTGCAGCTGTACATGGACGAGCTCGATTTTGACCACGCCACCGCCCGCGGTCAGGTGCGCGCACAGGAGCAGATGGAGGGCTACTTCACCTGCTACTATTACGGCATGAAGCGCATCGCCGACTTTGAGGCAAAGTACGGCGCCGGCGCCAAGGCGTTTACCGAGGACCTGTTCTCCTGCGGCAACGTGAGCATGGAGAACCTCGAGGGCTTCTTGCGCCTCGACGCGGCGCAGCGCAGCAGCTACCGCAACGACTTTCCCAGCCTGCTGATGGATCCGGCGGAGACCGCGCGCTGGGCAGAGGCGCGCAAGGGGCGGTAGGACCGCGGCGGCGCAGGCGCGAAGGCCGCTTCGCCCGCACTGGGGCGGGGCGGCCTTCGCCCGTTCCCGGCACGGCGCAGAGGACGGAAGCGGAGAATCGCCGCAGATGGAATTTTCGGATTCGTTGAACGGTAACATTGTTTATGGTACAATATTTGCCAGACTGGTTTTCCCGCCCGCGAGGCCGCGGGAGAGCCCCCAGAAAGAGAGGGGTCCCACCGATGAAAATAGTGGTGCTCTGCGGAGGACTGAGCGTCGAGCGCGACGTCTCCATTTCCAGCGGCAGCCTGATCTGCGCGGCCCTGCGCGCGCGCGGGCATCAGGCGGTGCTGGTGGACATGTACTTCGGACTGGAGCCGTATCCCGATTCCCTTGAGGCGCTGTTTGACGAATTGCCGGCGCTGCCGGATGTCCGCGTGCCGGAAGCGGCGCCCGATCTGCAAAAGGTGCGCGCGGCGCGCGCGTGGAAGAGTCCCAGCCTGATCGGGCGCGGCGTGCTGGAGCTGTGCCAGCTCGCCGACGTGGTGTTCCTCGGGTTGCACGGCGCCTGCGGCGAGGACGGCCGCATTCAGGCGGCGCTCGACCTGCTCGGCGTGCCCTATACCGGCAGCGGTCACCTTGCCAGCGCGCTGGCGATGGACAAGGCGCGGACCAAGGCGCTGGTTGCCGCCGCGGGCCTGCGCACGCCGGAGAGCCGCGTGGTCGAGTACGGTCGCGAGGATATCCCGCGCCTGTCGGAGGCGTTCCGCCTGCCGTGCGTCGTCAAGCCGGTGGATAGCGGCTCGAGCGTGGGCGTGTCCATTCCCGCCGACCGGGCGGAGATGGCGCGGGCGCTGGAGGAGAACCTCGCGCTTGGGCGTGTGTTGGTGGAGGACTATGTCTGCGGGCGCGAGATCGACGTCGCCGTGCTGGAGGACCGCGCGCTGCCGCCGATCGAGATCATTCCGCGCGAGGGCTTCTACGACTACCGCAGCAAGTATCAGGCAGGGGCGACGGAGGAAGTGTGCCCCGCGCCGGTTTCTCCCGACGCCGACCGCCGCCTGCGCGCGGCGGCGCTGACGGCGCACCGCTGCCTTGGGCTGAAGGACTATTCCCGCGCGGACTTCATGATGGACGAGGCGGGGGAGATCTGGTTCCTTGAGATCAACACGCTGCCGGGCATGACGCCCACGAGCCTGCTGCCGCAGGAAGCGGCGACGGCGGGCGTCGATTACGAGACGCTGTGCCAGAGACTGGTGGATCTGGCGCTGATGGGGAGGAAGGCATGAAGCCGTTTACCATTCGGGAACTGGTCGCGGCGACCGGTGGCGTGTACTGGGGCGATCCCGCCGCGCTGGAGACAAAGATCACCTCGGTTACCAGCGACAGCCGCGCGGTGCAGCCCGGCGCGCTGTTCGTCGCCTTTGCCGGCGCGCGCGCCGACGGGCACGATTTCATGGAGGCGTGCTTGGGTGGCGGCGCGGTCTGTTGCATGTCCGAGTGTTTTCCCATGCCGGACGAGCGCCCCTGCGTGCGCGTGGCGTCGACGCTGCGCGCCATGGGTGCGCTGGCGGCGTGGCATCGCTCGCGCTTCGACATTCCCGTGGTGGGCGTTACCGGCAGCGTCGGCAAGACGACGACCAAGGAAATGCTCGCCTCGGTGCTCTCGGCGCGTTTTCGCGTGCACCGGACGGAAAAGAACTTCAACAACGAGCTGGGCGTGCCGCAGACGCTGCTGCGGCTCGACGACGCCGACGAGGTCTCCGTCGTCGAGATGGGCATCAGCGATTTCGGCGAGATGTCGCGGCTGACCCGCATGGTCCGCCCGACGATCGCGGTGATGAGCGCCATTGCCGATTCGCACCTCGAATTCCTCGGCGATCGCGCCGGCGTGCTGCGCGCCAAGGCGGAGATCTTCGAGACGATGGCGCCCGGGGATCTGGCGGTGCTCAACGGCGACGACGCGCTGCTGCGCGGCTTTGATCCGCCGGTGCGGCGCCTGACCTACGGGCTCGCGCCGGAGAACGATTTCGTCGCCGAACGGGTGGAAAATCTCGGCGTCGCGGGCATGCGCTGCGCGATTCGCCATGGCGCCGCCGCCTTTGAGGCGGTCATCCCGGCATACGGCGTGCACATGGTCTATGCGGCGCTGGCGGCGGCGGCGGTCGGAGCTTCGCTGGGCATGACCGACGCCGAAATTGCCGAAGGCATTTCGCGCTACCGCACCGTCGGCGAGCGGGCGCACGTCATCGAGGCGGGCGGCTTGACGATCGTCAGCGACTGCTACAACGCCAACCCCACCTCGACCGCCGCGGCGATCGAGTCGCTCATGGCGCTGCCCGGGCGCAAGGTGTGCGTGCTCGGCGACATGCTCGAGCTGGGCGCGCGCGCGCGGCAGCTGCACGAGGAGGTCGGCGAGGCAGCGGTGCGCGCCGGCGTGGCGCTGGTGCTGGCAGCGGGCGATCTCGCGCGCGGCATCTGCGACGGCGCGGCGCGCGCCGGAGGCCGGTCGGCGTGGTTCGAGGATCGCGCGGCGCTGATCGCGGCGCTGCCCGAGTGGATTCAGCCGGGCGACTGCGTGCTGGTCAAGGCGTCGCACAGCATGGCGTTCGAGGCGATCACCGAGGCGCTGGCGCGGATGGGCTGACGCGCGCGAAGATGGAACGCAGGATTTCCCTTCGCGATTTGTCCCTGCCCTGCCTGCGCGCGCGTTGCGCGCGGGAGCGGAGCGCGCCGCCTTTTCTGGCGTGACCTAAGCTTGCCTTCGCGCGTTGTCCGGCGCGCGGAGATGAAGCGCAAGCGCCATTTCGAGATTTGCCATTGACCTGTCCTTGTGCGCGCCGCATCCGCGCACAAGCAAACTGCCTCTGATTCATGGGATCGGGGGCAGTTCGCTTGTCTTCGCCTTGTGGCGCATGCGCTGTATGACATGCGTCGATGCGGACCAGAGCCGATCTTTGCACAGGAACCGGCGCGTTACCAGCTGCGTCCCACGGGCGGCGTGTTTGTCCGGCAAGCGCACCAAGCGCAAGCGGATCGTCAATAACATGCCGCGCCCCACGGGCGGCTCATTTGTCTGGCACCCGCAGCGCCCTTCAACAACATCATGCCGAGCCTTATTGGCGAAACGCCTGCTGCGCGCCGCCCTTTGCAGCCGCGCCAGAGGACAGAAAAATCCCCGGCGGGACAGCCGCCGGGGATGGTCGGGAATCAGCCGATGCGCTCGAAATCCTCCGCGCCGTGCTTGCACAGCGGGCAGATGAAGTCAGGCGGCAGTACTTCGCCTTCGTAGACATAGCCGCAGATCTTGCAGATCCAGCCCTTCTGCTCGGTGAGCGCGGCGGGCTTCGGCTTGATGTGCTCGAAGTAGTAGGCATAGGTGAGCGAGGGAGCGTTGGACAGCACCTTCGCCTCGGTCACGTCGGCGATGAACGCGGTGTGCGTGCCGTAGTCAAGCGCCTGAACGACCTTGCCGGAGATGAAGGCGTTCGCGGCCTGAGTGATGTAGCAGAGGCCGTTTTCGCTGCGCGCCACGTCGCTGAAGCCGTCGAACTTGTCGACGTCGCGTCCGGACTGGAAGCCGAAGCGCTGGAAGAGCTTGAACGTCGCGTCCGTGGTCAGCACGGAGACGTTGAACTCGCCGCTGGCCTTGATCAGGTCGTGCGTGTGGTTTGCCTTGTTGACGGCGATGGAAATGCGCTTGGGCGTGTCGGTGATCTGGGTGACGGTATTGATGATGCAGCCGTTGTCGCGCGCGCCCTTGTCCTTGGCGGTGAGCACGAACAGGCCGTAGGAGAGCTTGAACATGGCGTTCGGTTCGATCCGCTTGTCGTCGTGGACGATGGGCGCTTCGGGCGTCATCGAGGCGACGACGGCGTCGACCAGCGCGTCGACCTGCGCCAGCTGGTCCTCCTTGAGCGAGGACTTCACGGTCAGCGTGTCGTTGAGAATCGTGCAGTTGTGCAGCTTGGAGAGCTTTTCGCGCATCAGCCCGCCCGCGGTCGGCGCCCAGGTGCCGTTTTCGACCAGCGCGAAGGTGCGATTCTGCAGGTTGTGGGCGACGATGTCGTTGAGCAGGTCCTCCATGTTGACGAAGATGCCGGCGTTGTAGGTGGTGGAGGCGAAGATGATGTGGCTGACGCGGAACGCTTCCGACACGATCACCGACGGGTGCGTCACCGAGACGTCGTAGACCTTGACGTTGCGCACGCCCCTGTCGGCGAGCTTGGAGGCGATGATGTTGGCGGTGTTCTCGGTGTTGCCGTAGACGGAGGCGTAGGCGATCATCACCGCGTTTTCCTCGGGCGTGTAGGTGCCCCACTTGACGTACTTGTCGATGAACCAGCCGATGTCCTTGCGCCAGACGGGGCCGTGCAGCGGGCAGATCGTGCGGATCTCGATGGTGGACGCCTTGCGCAGCAGCGCCTGCACCTGCGTGCCGTACTTGCCGACAATGTTGGTATAGTAGCGGCGGGCATCGTCGAGGTATTCGCTCTCGAAGTTGACCTCGTCGGCGAAGAGGTTGCCGTTGATGGCGCCGAAGGTGCCGAAGGCGTCGGCGGAGAAGAGCGTCATGTCGGTGGCGTCGTAGGTAACCATCGCCTCGGGCCAGTGAACCATCGGCGCCATGACGAACGCCAGCGTGTGGCGGCCGGTGCACAGCGTGTCCATCTCGCCGACGACGAGGGCGCGGCTGTCGATGTCAAAGGTGAAGAACTGCTTGATCATCTGCACGGTCTTGGCGTTGACGACGATCTTCGCCTCGG
>CALVPU010000269.1 GCA_944353735.1 uncultured Eubacteriales bacterium
ATGTCTGCGCCGCTTCCACGGCGTGGGATCCGGACTTCACCGCCGGCGCGATGGCGCTGGCGAATGTGGGCGACTATTCGCAGACGCCGGTCATCTCGACCAGCGGCGTGCACATCATCGAGTACTATGCCGACGTCCCTTCGGGCGCGGTGCCGCTCGATGAGGTGCGCGACGCGCTGTACGACGAGACGCTGGAGGAGATGCGCGAGGCGCACTACACCGAGCAGCTCGACGCGTGGGTGGCGGCGCTGAATCCCGTCTACCACCTCGATGCGTGGACGTCGGTGGGCGGAGAAGCATAAGACAACAGGAAATGCGAAGGATGAGGCTGCGGGCGAGGATGTCCGCAGCCTCTGCGCATTTTGCCGCGATGGCAGGCGGACGGACGGCGCCGGGCAAGCCGTGAGAGGTGCAAGCCAAGGCGGACGGACCAACGCGGTTCGCGCGATGGGAAAATCGTGCAATCCGGCAGTGCGGTTCGCGCGGCATCGCTCGCCAGGAGAGGTCAGCGCGGCGTGCAAATCATGCAAGCAAAGGGAGGCAAGGCGATGCAGCGGGTGGATTTTCTGGATGGAATGCGCGAGACGGTGGCGCGCATGATGCACGGCGGTGTGTTTCTGAATGTCGGCGGGGAGAAGCCGAATGCGATGACGATCGGATGGGGCTGGATCGGCTATGCGTGGGGGAAGCCCGTATTTGTGGTTGCCGTGCGCCCGCAGCGCCACACCCACGGGATTCTCTGCCGCACCGGCGAGTTCACCGTCAGCGTGCCGACGTCGCAGCCGCTGCGGGCAGAGCTGGCAATGGCGGGTACGCGCTCGGGGCGAGACGTCGACAAGTTTGCGGGACTGGGCCTGACCGCGCGTCCGGCGCAGTTGGTGGGCGCGCCCATCGTCGCCGAGTGCGGCCTGCATTACGAGTGCCGCACGCTGCTTGTGCAGGAGATGGACGGCGCGTGCATGTCGCCTGAGGTGCTGCGCACAAATTACCCTGAGCACGACTTTCACACGCTATTCTTCGGCGAAATCGCCGGCTGCTATCGAACGCGCGTCTGACGGCGCCGTATAGACCGGCCTCCGCGCGGCAATACTGCCTGCTGTGGAGGTATGAAAGATGGCAGGGAACAAGGTTGAGATCTGCGGTGTGGACACGTCGAAGCTGCCGACGCTCTCGCATGAGCGCATGCGGGAGCTGCTCGAGCGGGCGCACGCGGGCGATTCCCGGGCGCGCGACGAACTGATCCACGCCAACCTGCGCCTCGTGCTGAGCGTCATCCAGCGCTTTCAGAACCGCGGCGAGAACGTGGACGACCTGTTTCAGGTGGGCTGCATCGGCCTGATGAAGGGGCTGGACAACTTTGACCTGAGCATGAACGTCCGCCTGAGCACGTACTGTGTGCCGATGATCATCGGCGAAATCCGCCGCTATCTGCGCGACAACAATCCCATTCGCGTGTCGCGCTCGATGCGCGACACCGCCTACCGCGCCCTGCGCACGCGCGACGCCCTCGCCGCGCGGCTGGGACGCGAGCCGACTGTTGGCGAGATCGCCCGCGAAATGGAATCGCCGGAAGAGGATGTGGTGCTGTCACTGGAGGCGATTCAGGAGCCGATTTCGCTGTTTGATCCCATTTACCAGAACGGCGGCGACGCGATTTACGTGATGGATCAGGTGCGCGACGAGCGCGTCAACGAGGACGACTGGGTGCGCGACCTGTCCATTCGCCAGGCGCTGGGACGGCTCAATCCGCGCGAGCGGCGCATCATTCGCCGGCGATTCTTTCAGGGTCGCACGCAAATGGAGGTCGCCGAAGAGATCGGCATCTCGCAGGCGCAGGTCTCGCGCCTTGAGAAGGCGGCGCTGCAGCAGATGCGCAAGTTCATGTGAGGAATGGCGGCAAGCGGCGGGCGCGGGCGCGGAAAGAAGGCGTCCGTCCGGTATAAAAGGAGCGGCCCGCGCGCGATGCGCGAACCGGTCAGAGCGCCGACAAGGGCGCAAATGCGAAAACCGCCCTGTTTTTGCAGGGCGGTTTTGCGTTGTTCGTCAGATGGGCTTGCTTCTCCGGCATGCGGTTTTCCCCACGCGCCTCGCGCGTTGACGCCGCCGGAAGCGCCCGATCAGGTCAGCGCTGCAGCTGTTCGCCATAGGGCGAGAACAGGAAGCACTGAAACTCAGGACCGGCGATGCCGTCCGGTTCGGGATAGCCCATTGCCACTTGCGCGCTGCGGACGGCGGCGGTGGTCATGTCGTGGTAGACGCCGATGCTGTCCTGCACGTCCTCGGTCAGCAGGAAGCCGAGCTGCCAAAGCCGCTGCTGGACGCGCATGACCGCTTCGCCGGTGTCGCCCTCCTGCAGCTTTGCGTAGTCCTGCGTGGAGTTGTACATCTGGATGCCGTTGAAGGGCGCGGCGCGGCTGTAGATGTAGCGCTGCATTTCCGGCGTCGCCTCGCCGGTCTGAGAAACGCCCACCGCCGCCTGAAAGGCGCGCATCGCGCTGGCGGTCGATTCGTCGTAGACGCCGGTGAGGTCGCAGGTATAGCCCATTTCGCAGAGGCGTGCCTGAATCTGCTCCACGACTGAGCCGCGATCGCCGAGCTCGAGCGTCTCCGCGCTGGACGCCTCGGGTACGGGGGTCGGCGCCGGCGACGCCTCGGGCACGGGCGTGTTCTGCACGGTGATGCCGCTTAGGACGTCGTCATAGCTCAGCGCGGTGGGGGAATAGAGCGCTGCCTGCACCTGCGCGGTGGCGGCACCGGTCTCATCGAGGTTGTTGTAGCGCTGGAACATGCGGATGGCGATGGCGGTCTGCTCGCCGTATACGCCGTCGCCGGCGCCAGAAGCGTAGCCCAGCTCGATGAGCCGTTCCTGAAGCGCGCGCACCGCTTCGCCCTCGTCGCCCTCGGCGAGATCGGTGTAATCGCCGCTCGCGCCGGTATAGACCGTTCCGTAAGCGGGCGCCTGATCCGACAGCAGGATGCCCTGCACCGAGTAGCTCAGCGTTCCGGTCGGCTGCAGGCCGCACGCCTCCTCAAACAAGCGCACGGCGGCGGCGGTTTCCTCGTCGTAGATGCCCGTCGGCGACGAATTCAGATAGCCCAGTTCGGTCAGGCGCTGCTGCAGCTGCATGACCAGCGTGCCGACATTGCCGATGGTCAGCGTGTTTTCGTCCCCGGCAGCCGCCTGTCCCGGGCTGCCATCGGCATAGCGCGGCGCGTTTTCGGCATAGAGCGACTGCTGCATGGCGATGTAGGCGACCGGCTGCGGCTCAAGTCCGCATGCCTCGTAGAACAGCTCGACGGCGTGTTCGGTTTCCTCGTCGTAGACGCCGGTCAGCTCCGAGATGGGATAGCCCAGCTCCTCCAGGCGGTGCTGGAGCGCGTAGACCGAGCTGCCGACGGCGCCGCGCTGCAGCGTGGTATACTGGGAGACGACGGCGGACTGGTATTCCGCCGTGCCGTAGACCGGCGCGGTCGAGGAGAACAGCGCCTCCTGAAACGCCTGTGTGGCGATACCGGTCTGCATGATGCCGTAAGTCTGCTCGAAGCGGCGCACGGCGGTCTCCGTCTGCGCGTCGAATATGCCGGAAACGCCGCCGGTGAAGTAGCCCAGCTCCTGCAGGCGCTGCTGCAGCGCCTGCACCGCCAACCCCGTATCGCCGAGCGAAAGCGTCTCGTATTCGCTGTCCGACGTCGAGGGACGGGTGTAGCTGCTGTTGAGCAGCGAGGCGTCGTTGACCGTGACCTTGCCGTTGGCGTCGATGGCGACCTGTTCCTGCTGCGACTGTGCGTCCTCCTCGGGCGCGGTGGTGGCGAAGGGGACGTTGATGCTGACGCTGAAGTCCGCCGTGCTTTCAAAGACGGAATCGTCCACCTCGCCGCAGCCGCCGAGCAGGCCCGCGGCGACCGCGAGCAGGGCGGCGAGCAAAGCGTATTTTATGATGCTGCGCATGGCAGTTTCCTCCGAAGGCGATGTAAAAAACGCCGTATCATCGCGGAAATCCACATTTTAAGGCATTGTTTTCATGGATTTCCTTTTCTTAGACGCGCGTAACCGGGAAAAGGTTCAATTTCCCCGGAGATTATACCTATTCTATCGCGATTTGACTCCGAAGGCAAGGCTGCGCTTGGGATAAATGCGTAAAGGTTTTTGGTCGGCGCGCTACAGCAGCGCCAATTCGGAGAGGAACACCGCCGCGCAGGCGGCGCACGCAACGGGCAGAAGTCCCAGCCCGCGCCACGCGCAGACGAGCGCCGCCGCGAAGCCGAGCCACGCCGACCACACGCTGCCCGTCGCCGTCAGGATTGCGGGAAAGGTCATCACCGCGAGTGTGACGTAGGGCACATAATAGAGAAACGAGCGCAGAAAGACGTTTTCGATGCGGCGGCGGATCAGCGTCAGCGGCAGCGTGCGGATCAGATAGCTCACCGCCGCCATGACGAGGATGTAGACATAGGGATTTCCGCTCACGCCGCATTCTCCTCTCGCACGGGAAAGCGCCACGCCGCCAGCGCCGAAAGCGCGACGGTCAGCAAGATGACGCGCGCGCCGGTGGACAAAAACGCAAACGCCGGCGCCAGCGACAGCAGCGCGCTCAGCGCCATGGACAGCACGATCAGCCCCGCCAGCACGCGGCTTCTGCGCGCGGGCGGGACGATCACGGCGAGGAACATGCCGTACAGCGCCACGCTCAGCGCGCTGACCAGCCGCGCGGGCAGGGCGCTGCCCATCGCCACGCCGAGATAGGTGCCCAGCGCCCAGCCCGGCAGCGCGATCAGGATCACGCCGTAGGCGTAGTGCGGTTCGAGCGCGCCGGGCTGGGCGATGTATGCGCCGAAGATCTCGTCGGTGACGTCAAAGCCGATGACGAGGCGCTGCAGCAGCGGCGTCGCCGCGTCGAGCTTCTGGCTCAATGCGCAGGACATCAGCAGGTAGCGCGCGTTGGCGACCAGCGTCATGAGCGCGACCTCGAAGTAGCCCGCGCCGGCGCCGATGAGCGTAAACGCAGCGAACTCGCCGGCGGAGGCGTTGTTGAGCAGGCTTGCCAGCGCCGCCTGAAAGGCGGTCAGGCCCGCGCTGCGCGCGGCGATGCCCAGCGAGACCGCCACGGCGAAGTAACCCAGCGAGATGGGAACGCCGTCGCGGATGCCGCGCAGGAATGGACTCTCCTTCATGAAGGATCACCCCGTTGAGATGTTCGATTCCCGGAGCCGCGCGGCGGGGAAGGCATGGGCAGGGGAAATCTGTCCGCGCCGCGCGGGGCCGTGCCGGAAGGCGGCATCAGGCGCGACCAAAGCGCGCGAGCCCGAAGTCGCGGAATGCGCGCACGCGCTCGTCGAGGCTGGGCCAGCGCTCGATGCTCTGCGGCGAGAAGAACCCGCCGGCGGGATCGTCCGTCGACCGCCACTCGTGGGCGATGAGCGCCCAGGTGGCATCGTAGAGATTGGAAAACGCCGGATCGCGCTGCGCCTCGCAGACAAACGACTGGCGCGGGGAATTGATGTCCTCGCCGCTGATCTGGAACAATCCGTGCTTGTCGCACAGCGCGCGCAGGCGCACTAGCTGAGCGCGCGTGTTGCGCGAGGGCATGTAGGTGACGGCGCGGAAGCCGATGGCGGCGACGTATTCGATCAGCTCGTCGAGGTAATCGTCCTCGAACTTCTGGGCGCGCTTGTCGCCGGTGACGCTGTCGCCGACGTCGCCGAGGTATGCCATCGCCGAAATCGCGCCGATGCGTTCGGACAGCGCCAGTGCGTCGCGCACGTCCATCAGCTCGTCGCCGGCGTCGATGTAGAAGCGCGCAATCAATTCCGACTTGATCCAGCCGAGCAGGTCGTAGTCGCGATAGGGGTTGTCCTCGTCGAGCAGGCGCGCCTCGATCTTTGCCGGTATCGGCAGCTTGAGCTCTTCGTGGATAAAGCACACCAGCTTCGCGCCCGAGCCGGCAACCTCGATCATGCGCTCGGCGAGCGCGCGGGAGAGGTGGCGCTCGGTGACGGAGCCGCCGCGGGCATAGTTGGACAGCGGCAGCACGTCGCGGTCGAAGTCGACCGTCACGCCGTAGCGCGCCATCATGCCGTTGATCGCGTCGACCATCCGGCGGTTGCGCGCGTTGCGCTTTTCGCGATAGGGCGCCATGGCGCGCGTCAGTTCGCCGGCGCGGTCGTGCGGCACGCCGTGCAGCGCGATGTACATCACGCCCGCCTGATCGGGATTGTTGAGCTTTTTGTCGGAAAAGGGCGTGTTCGCGAAGCTGGCGCGGCATTCCATGCCGATCGTCGCCGCCATGCCCGCGATTTCCGCCGCGGCGAGGAACTCGTCCGCGCCGGCGATGGTGTCGTGGTCCATCAGGCCGCAGGTGCACAGCCCCGCCTGGCGCGCGAACCAGACCGCCGCGGCGGGGGAATAGGGCGAAAAGGAATAGGTGGTGTGGATGTGGTTGTTGACGTCGCGACCGGCGGCGGGCGCCGGTTCGGCGGCGACGAGGCGGTGGAGGTTTTCCAGCGCATGCTCGCCGTTGAGCAGGTCGAGTGCTTCTTGGCGGGTGTAGGTCATGGCGATGACTTCCTTTCGCATGTTTTTGTGCAGGGCGGATTGAATTCAG
>CALVPU010000270.1 GCA_944353735.1 uncultured Eubacteriales bacterium
GCGTGTGCGCCCCGTCAAGGCCGCCGCGCGCCCCGTGGCGGCGGCGGAGCGCGAGTCGGGCCGGCTGCGCCGGCTGGGCGGGGTAGCGCTTGCCGGATTTGACGTGCACGTGGCGGACGGGCGCACCCTGCGCGAGGAGCGCGGCGAAGTCCTGTTCGTCGAGGCGGGCGTCTCGGGCATCGCGGCGATGCAGCTGGCACGGGCATGCGGCGAGGCGCTGCGCATGGGACGGCGCTGCGCCGTCCGCCTCAACCTGCTGGAACCCCTGCTGCACGGCGGATTTGCGTCCGGAACGCCGGCTGCGCCGGACAATGCCGCACCTGCCGGCGCGGCGGCAGGCGTGGATGTGCGCGGCGCGGCGTTGGATATGGTCACGCGCGGGCGCGGTGCGGCGGCAGACATGGACTCGCGCGGCGCGGCGCCGGATATGGTCACGCGCGGGTGCGGTGCGGCGGCAGACATGGACTCGCGCGACACGGCACCGGACATGGGCGCGCGCGGGCTCGGCGCGGCGTCGGATATGGGCAAAGTCCGGCGCGGTGCAGATGCCCGGCAGGCGCAGGCGGACGCGCTGGACTTTGCCGGCGAACGGACATCCGCCGCGCGGAGCGCCTGCCGGCAGGCCGCTTCCGGGACGCCGCATCCGGCGAACGCCCGTCGGGAAGCGCTCGCCGCGCAGGCTGCCGCCATGCTGCGCGAGCGCATGCAGAACCTGCCTGACCGGCCGCTGGAGGACTTCTTGAACGGCATTCTGCCGCGGCGCGTCGGACAGGCGGTGCTCCGCGCGGCGGGCATCGCGCCGATGACGCGCCCGGCGCACTCGCTGAACGGTGCGGAGGTGCGCGCGCTGGCGGATGCGCTGACGAGTTGGACGATCCCGGTCGACGGTGTCCTCGGCTTCGACCACGCGCAGGTCACGGCGGGCGGCACGCTGCTCGACGGTTTCGACTGGGACTCGCTGGCGTCCCTGCGCGTGCCAGGGCTGTACGCCGCCGGCGAAGTGCTCGACGTCGACGGCGACTGCGGCGGCTTCAACCTGCAGTGGGCATGGTCGTCGGCGCTGCTCGCCGCGCGGGCAATCCTGCGGGAAACGGGCGTCGGGAAATGAGCGGTGGCGATCATTTGCGATGCGCGAAGCGCCCGGAAGGGCGTGCGTGACAGCGAAGCGCCTGCGGCGGATATGCGCGCAGCGCTCCGCCGCGCGATGCCTTGCGGTTTCTGCGGCGGCGCTGACGCAGCATCCGTGGTGCTCACACGCCAGCGCACGCGGACGAAGCGCCGCGCGATGCCCTGCGCTTCTTGCGGCGGCGGTGACACGGCGCGCGCGGGCAAAGCGCCGCGCGATGCCCCGTAGTTTCCACGGCGGCGCTGACGCGCTTCTCGCGGCAGCGCGCGGCGGCGGTTTCGTAAACAATCCGACGCGCGGCGGCAAGTGCATTGCCTTCCGCGCCGCGCGCGGTTTACCTTTGGACAAGAGATGAGGAGGATGTACGATGCTGGAATACCGTTACGACACCCAACTGTTGATCGAAAACGCCAACAAGACCGAGGACGAACTCGCCGCGGCGATCTCGGCGATCCCCGGCGACTCGCTGCTGGCGGTGGGCGACAGGGAAATGATGAAGGTGCACTATCACACGAACGTGCCGTGGAAGGTGCTGGAGCTGTGCGCCTCGATCGGCGAGATCTACGACATCGTCATCGAAGACATGGAGCGCCAGTCGCACGGCCTGCAGGGCTGAGCGCCGGCGCGAAGGCGAGTCGCGGGCGCCGCTCGCGGCTCGCTTCCGCATGGGGCGTGGATTGAAATTGCGCGGTTTCCGCCGAACTCGATCGGCGAGGCGGCGTCGTTCCCCGCACGAAGAGCGCGGATTGAACCTGTTTTCGGCAAGCACGGACAGCCTGTCGCGCCCCACACGGGGAGCATGGATTGAAATCCACCGGCACGCTTTCCAGCCCCAATTCCTTCGCGTCGCTCCCCGCATGGAAAAAAGGCAGGCTTCCCGCACCTCAGGCAGCGCGCAAGACGCTGCCTTCCCGCAGGGCACAGTTTTCCGCCGGAAGCGGCGAACCGCCGAGCACCATGGCAAGCACCGTGGACTTCCCCGCGGGGCGCGGTTCGCCGCGCCTGACGTCGCGATGTGCGCCTCCGGCGGCGCGTACAAGGAAAGCCGCCGGCGCAGCGGAGAACCGCTTCCCGCACAGCAAGATGCGCGGATGAAGGTTCTGCCACATTTTTTGCAAGGCGGCGAATCGCTTCCCGCGCGCGGCGAGGTGCGCGGAGCTTCCGGCGGGCTGGAACTGCTCACGCGCATGGGCATCGCTTCCCGCGCGGGCGAAGTGCGCGGAACTGACTGGTTTCGTTCATCAATCCGCAAAGAGCGCCCAGTTGCGCAGTCCGCCACGCCTGTCCCAAACTCGCCGCATTTCCCGTTCAGGGCAAGGAGGATACCATGATTCGCATCACTCAGGTTCGCGCGGAGCTGGATTACGCCGCGCAGCCCCTCGAGCGCCTCGCCGCGCGGGCGCTGCGCGTCCGGACGGAGGAGATCGCCTCGGTCCGCATCGCGCGGCGGTCGGTGGACGCGCGCGACAAGGGCGACGTCCACTTCTCGCTGACGCTGGAGGTGGAGACGGTTCACCCGCTCCGGCGGCTGCCGCGCGGCGCGGAGACCGTCGCCCCGCCGGAACCGCGCATCGTCGCGCCGGCAAAGCCGCGCCGCCGCCCGCCGCTGGTAGTGGGACTGGGGCCGGCGGGACTGTTCGCGGCGCTGAAGCTGGCGCGGGCAGGTCTGGCGCCGGTAGTGGTCGAGCGCGGCAAGCCGGTGGACGAGCGCGCGCGCGACGTGGAATCGTTCTGGCGCGGCGGCGGGCTGTGCCCCGACAGCAACGTGCAGTTCGGCGAAGGGGGCGCGGGGGCGTTTTCGGACGGCAAGCTCAATTCCGGCATCCATGACCCGCGCTGCCGCGAGGTGCTGGAGACGCTCTGCGAGATGGGCGCGCCGGAGGAGATCCTCTATCTGGCGAAGCCGCACATCGGCACGGACCGGCTGCGCGGCGTGGTGCGCCGCCTGCGCGAGGCGATCATCGCCGCGGGCGGCACGGTACTGTTCGAGACAAAGCTGACGGGGCTGATCGTCGAACAGGGGCGCGTCGCCGGCGCGCGTCTGCAGGGCGTCCGCCCGCCCGCCGGCGGCGCGGCGATGGCTGTTCCCGGCGCCTTCTCCGCGGACGAGATGGGCGCGGAAAACGCATCCCGCGGCGCTTCGACTGCGGACGGCGGGGACGCGGTCTCCCCTGCCGCTGCTCCCGCGCGCGCGCCTTCTGAAGGCGGCGCGGGCGAGTGGGTTCTCGAGACCGGCGACGTGGTGCTGGCGGTGGGACACAGCGCGCGGGACACGTTCGAGATGCTCCACGCGCTGGGCGTGCCGATGTCGCGCAAGCCGTTCTCCATCGGGGCGCGCATCGAACACCTGCAGCGCGACGTCGACCGCAGCCAGTACGGCGCGGCGGCAGGGCACCCGGCGCTCGGCGCGGCGGACTACAAGCTCAGCGCCAGGCTGCCGTGCGGGCGCTCGGCGTACACGTTCTGCATGTGTCCGGGCGGACAGGTGGTGGCGGCAGCGAGTGAACCGGGCGGCGTGGTGGTCAACGGCATGAGCTATTTCGCCCGCGACGGCGTCAACGCCAACAGCGCGCTGCTGATCGCGGTGACACCGGACGACTTCGGCGGCGACGACCCGCTGGCGGGCGTGCGCTTCCAGCGCCGCTGGGAACGCGCGGCGTTCGCGCTGGGCGGCGGCGATTACCGCGCGCCGGCGCAGCTGGTGGGCGACTTTCTCGCCGGAAAGCCGTCGCACGGACCGGGCGCGGTGACGCCGAGCTATCGCCCGGGCGTGCGCTGGACGAATCTGGACGGCTGCCTGCCGGCGTTCGCCGTGGAGGCCATGCGCCAGGCGATTCCGCTGCTGGACCGCAAGCTGCGGGGCTTCGCCGCGCCGGACGCAGTGCTCACGGGCGTGGAGACGCGCTCGTCATCGCCGGTGCGCATCGAGCGCGGCGAGGACTGCATGTCGGCGCTGCGCGGACTGTATCCCTGCGGCGAAGGCGCGGGATATGCCGGCGGCATCCTCTCCGCCGCCGTGGACGGCCTGCGCTGCGCCGAGCGCCTGATGGCGCGCGCGGAAGGCTGAGCGGCGCGCCGAAAGCCAGCGCCGCGAAGCGGGCGGTTGAGGCAGGACAACGGCTCCAACGGCCCGTTGACGGGCACGTCCGCCGGAACCGCAGAATGAACGGTGCGCAGGCGGCACGTCTACGGCGTTGTCAAGCGCGCCGGAAAGCCGGATCGCGGCATGGCGCGCGCGCAGGACGGCTTGGCGCGAACAGAGACGGGCAGCGCGAGGGACCGCCTTTCCGGCGACCAAATGGTGTGCAGGACGGCGCGGCGCGTTCCGTCCTTTCAGAATGGCGGCAGGTGCCTTCACATTCCGCGCGGCGGCAACCGCCGGAAGGCGGCGGCGCGCCCATCGTTCGCATCCCGCGCGCCAGCCGTTCCTTTCTGGAGGTGCGCTTTTCCCGGTCAAATTCATCCCATGGAGGCCGAACCATGCACGATATTCCCTTCAAGGCGGCGCTGTTCGATCTGGACGGCACGCTGCTGGACAGCATGTACGTGTGGAAGCGCGTGGACGAGGTGTTCTTCGCCGCGCGCGGCATCCCCATCCCGCCGGATTACGGGCGCGCCATCGCCGGCATGAGCTTTCGCGAAACGGCGCAATACACCGTCGACCGCTACCTTCCCGGCGAGGACTGGCGCGACGTCTGCGCCGAGTGGACGCGGCTGTCGCAGCTGGAGTATGCCCGCAACGTCCGCCTCAAGCCCGGCGCGATGCGCTATCTGCGCCTGCTGCGCCGCGCCGGCGTCAAGCTCGCCGTGACGACGGCGCTGACGCCGGACCTGTTCGAGCCCTGCCTCGCCCACCTCGGCGTGGACGAGCTGTTCGACGTTTTCTGTTCCACCGACCACACCGGCGGCCGCGGCAAGCTCAGTGGCGAGGTCTACCGCCTCGCGGCGAACCGACTCGGCGTCGCGCCGGCGGACTGCGCCGTGTTCGAAGACGTGCTCGCCGGCATTCGCGGCGCCAAGGCGGCGGGCATGCGCGCCTACTGCGTGCGCGACCGCCATTCCGAAAAGGACTTCGACGCCATCGCCGCGCTCGCCGACGGCATGATCGACGACTTCTTCGACATGCGCCGCCACCACGCCTTCCCGCCGGAGCCGCGCTGCGTCGTCTTTACCGCGCGCTGCGAGGGCGATCCCCGCGCCGCCTATGCGCCCGAACCGGGCGACTTCGCGCTGTGCGCCGACGGCGGCTGGAAGCTGGCGCAGTCGCTGGGCGTCGCGCCCGACCTCGTGATCGGCGATTTCGATTCCGCCGAACCGCCCGCGTCCGGCGCGGTCGAGCGCCACCCCGTGATGAAGGACGACACCGACACGATGCTGTGCATCAAGCGCGGCCTGCGGGAGGGCTACGGGCGCTTCCTGATCGTCGGCGGCTTCGGCGGGCGCTTCGACCACACGCTGGCGAACCTGCAGTCGCTCGCCTACGCCGCCGCGCACGGCGCGCAGGCGGAGATGGCGGACGGCTGCTGCCGGGCGATCGCGCTGCGCGAGGGCAGCGTGCGCCTGGCGCGGCGGCAGGGCAAGCTGTCGCTGTTCGCGATGAGCGACCGCTGCCGCGGCGTGACTGTGCGCGGCGCGCTCTATCCGCTCGAGGACGCGGAACTGGTCAACGACTTTCCCCTCGGCGTGAGCAACGAGTACGCCGCCGACCACGTGGAGATCGCCGTCGCCGAGGGCACGCTGCTGATCGTGCAGGCCGACGATCCGGCGCGGGCCTGACGTTCCGCGGAGGGCGCCATTGCCGCCGTGCAACGTTCCAGCGGAAGCGGACGCGGTCCTGACGCCTTGTCCCCGGCGCATTCTTCCCTGCGGGTGTTGACGCGCGGACGGCAAGGCGCTATAATGGGATTGCGGCGCTGCCGCGATCCACTTATCCATCGGGAGGCTATTATGAAGGCAATCATCCGTGCGGCGCTCGCCGCCGCGCTGGCGCTGGCGCTGTTTGCCGCCGGCGCGCTCGCTGAGGACGAGGTTCGCATCGCGCCTGCCGGGGCGCAGGCGGTCGAAGTCGTCGACGCTTCCGGCGCGCCCGTCACCCGCGCCTACGACATGACCATCAGCGCGTTCTACCTCGTCGGTTCCGACCGCGCCGAGCTGCGCATCTCCGCCGCCGGCGCCGATCCCGCGACCGCCGCGTTCTATTCCAACTTTGACAGCACCGCCACCGCGCTGGACGAGCTCGCGCGCGACGGCGGCGACTACCTCGCTTCCACCGGCGTCGACAGCCTCGCCACCACCGGCTTTGAATCGACGATGGTCGCCGTGATGCCGGGCGGCGTCGCCTCCGGCGAGTTCAGCGGCTGCACGCTGCTGTTCGCCTCCGAGTCCGACCTCGACGCCTTCTGCCGCACCCGCGTCGGCAGCGGCGCGAGCTGGCGCTTCGCCGGCGCGGCGGAGGATGTGGGCGCCGAAACCGCCGCCGAAACCGCCGACTACGCGCTGGTGTTCGTCGACGGCGCGGGCACGCCGGTGCCCGGCGTGGTCGCCACCGTCTGCGACGACGCGAATTGCACCATCGTCACCTCCGGCGCGGACGGACGCGCGGCGTTCTCGCTCGCGCCCTACGCCTACGACGTGCACGTCATGCAGGTCCCCGAGGGCTATGCCGCGCCCGCCGAGGACTATGTCCTGCCCGCAGAGGGCGGCGAACTGACGATCGCCCTCGCGGCGGCATGAACTTCTCCCCGACGTCCCTTGCGGACGCCGGGGCTTTTTGCGCCGCGCGCAGCGAAAGAAATTTGACGCAAAGCCTGTTCTTATGGGAAAAATTATGTTATACTCTAAGGTAAAGAGAAAAATTGGGGAGGCTTTGGCATGGAGCGGAAACACAAGATAGGGCTGATCCTGTTGGCGCTGCTGCTCGCCGCGGCGATCATCGGCATCTTCGTCGTGCGCGGGCAGCTCACCGACCGCGAGGCGGACTACGCCGCGGCGATGAGCCAGCTCGACGAACAGCAGCAGAGCGCCGCCGACCTCGAGGCGCAGGTCGGACAGCTGACCGCCGACCTCGAGGCCAGTCAGGCGGAGAACGGCGTCCTGAGCGGCGACCTCGCCGAGGCACAGGAGCGCGCCGCCGAACTCGAGGCGCAGCTCGCCGAACTGGAGGGCGGCGCGACGGCGTCCACC
>CALVPU010000271.1 GCA_944353735.1 uncultured Eubacteriales bacterium
GCCTATTGCGACGCCTATCTGCTGCGCGAAAAGGTCATCGAAACCCGCTGGCCGGAGTGCGCGGCAATCTTCGTGCGCGCCAACCACGCGCCGCTGCTGTTGCGCCTGCGGACGGCGATTGCCTGTACACCGCGCTGCCGGTTCGCGGAAAACCGCGTCGCCATCCGCGGAATCTCCGCCTACTTCCGCGCGCAGGAGAGCATGGCGCTGGGCGACCATCCCGGCAGGCTGCGCCGCGCGGAGTACCGCCTGCTCACCCGCGGCACGCGCGCCGGTTTCATCTTCGCCCGCGCGCTCGGCGCGACCCGCCGCTGCGGCACATATCTGGAGAACGGCGCCGCGGACTGACTTCCGCATGCGGCAATTGCATTCTTGCAGCGCAGCGTAGAAAAAGCATCGCCGGACGCTTCCGAACCGTCCCGTTGGAAGCTTTGCACAGATCCGCGCTCTGACGCCGGGAACCATTCGCGCGCCACACGGTCACGCCACCCGTTCCGGCTAAAAAATGGGTCCTTCCGCTCGCAGGCGGAAAGAAACGGCGATGACAAGGCGCCGCATTGCTCTGGCATCACAGGCAATGCGGCGCCTTTTATTTCCTACTTCTTTTCTCCGCCCGCGCAGTGTTTGCGGATGTACTCGCGCGGCGTCATGCCGTAGGCGGACTTGAACGCGGCGTAGAAGGTCTGTACGTTGTTGAAGCCCGCGTTCGCCGCCAGATCCGCCACGGAAGCGTCCGAACTCAGCATCGCCTCGCACACGCTGCGGCAGCGCAGCATGTTCAGGTATTGCGGCAGGCTGTAGCCGACGGTGTTCTTGAACAGGTGCGAAAAGCGGCTGCGGCTGTAGCCGAAGCGCGAGGCGACGTGTTCGACCGTCAGACGGCGGGAGAAGTTCTCGCTCAGGTAGTTGAGTATCGCGCAGATGACGCTCGCCTGATCCGACGCGCCGATCGGGTCCAGCGGAATGCGCGCCGCCAACAAGCCGAGCAGCGCGTAGCTCAGGCCCTTCTGCGCGATCTCGTTCGACGGATTCTCCACCAGCGTGCGCATGAGAAACGCAAACGTGCGGCGCTCGTCGTCGGCGACGATGTTCTCGCGAAAGCGGTGCGACGAGAGCAGCTTGCGCATCGACGGCACCACGCTCAGCGGGATCACCGACGTGATCGACAGGCACGACTGCGCCGAATAGGCGTGCACCGAATAGCAGTTGGTGACCAGCATCTCGCCCTCGCGCACGGTCATGCCCTTGCCGTTGATGGTCGCCTGAAAGCTGCCCTCCAACACGTACACGAGCTCGACGCCGGCATGAAAGTGCGGCGGACAGCAGTTGCGCCGGTCGTACCACGTCAGCGGCGCGCACATGTTGTCGCGCACGGATTCATAGAAGCTCTGCATGCCTTCCCTCCCGCGCTCACTCAGCCAGTGCGACCGAGTCCCGCATGCGGGTCATGACGGACGCCATCGCCTGATAATCATCGTAGGAAGCGCAGAAGTGAAACGCATAGATCGCGCGCCCGATGGCGCAGCAGATCATGTATCCCTCGACCTCGATGTCGCCGGAATACGCCAGATAGGTGATCGCATAGCCGGTCGTCTCGCCCATGAACGCGGCGTTCTCGGTCAGTTCGCCGTACTCGAACGTGCTCTCGTCGTACTGGGCGCGGATCTGCTCGGCATAGTTGTAGAATTGCTGCAGCAGCGTGCGCGCGCTGGGCGTGTGCGCCGTCTCCTTGCGCGTCACCGCGACGCGGGCAGGAAAATCGTCCTCGCCCACCGGCTCGCGGAAACAGACGGTATAGCGCCCCGGCAGGTTCGTCCACTGCGTCGGGTATTCAAACGTAAAGCCGAAAGAAGCGTCCGTCAGCCGCGCAAACGTCAGCGCCGTGCCGTCTGCCGGCGCAGGCGTCGCTGTCGGCGCCGCCGTCGCGTCCGTCACGATCAGCGCCTCCACCGGCGGGACGGTTGGCTGCGCGGGCACGTTGACCGCCGCCTCAGTCGGCGCGGGCGTCGCCGTCGGCGCCGGCGCCTCGTTTCCGCCCGAGCAGCCCGTCAGCGCGCCGAGCGCCAGCGCGAGGGCGGCAAGCAGCGCGGCGAGCTTTCGCCATGTCCTGTCGATTCGAATCAATCCGCCGCCTCCTGTCCGCGCGCACGGTCGCCGTGCCGCGCAATCTGTTCGTTGAGCAGGTCGATGTCGCCGCAGCCATGGCTGATCATCAGGTCGCCCGGCTGCCAGTGCGCGCGCAGATACGCCTCCGCGTCGTCGAACGTGGGCGTCAGCACCGCGTCCACGCCGCGCGCGCGCAGCGGCTCGATGAGCATCTGCGAGCAGATGTCGCCGGGATCCACCTCGCGCGCCGCGCAGATGTCGGTCACGAGCAGCTTGTCCACGCCGTCGAACGTTTCCAGAAAGGCGTTGAACAGCGTCTTGGTGCGCGAATAGGTGTGCGGCTGCCAGACCGACCAGAGCGTGCCGTGCGGCTGAAGCCGCGCAATCTGGATGGCGTTTTTGATCTCAGCAGGGTTGTGACCGTAGTCCGTGTAGCAGCGCACGCCGTCGGTGATGCTCGTGAGTTCAAAGCGCCGGTGCGCCCCGACGAACGACGCCAGCGCCTGCGCCACCTTGCTCATGTCCAGTCCGCGGATGTGCGCGGCGGCGACGACGGCAAGGCTGTCGAGCATGTTCGCCTGACTGGAGACGCCGACGTGGAACCTGCCCAGCGCCTCGCCGTGCAGCCGCGCGGTGTAGGTCGCGCAGCCCGCCTCGTCGTAGACCACGTCCACCGCCTGCAGGTCGCAGTTGTCGCCGAGACCGTAGGTCAGGCGGTTGCACTTCGCGCCTTCGCAGACGCGCCGCGCGCGCGCATCGTCGCCCCAGGCAATGCACCATCCGTCCGGCGGCACGAGGGCGACGTATTTTGCGAACGTGTGTTCGATATCATCCAGATCGCGGAAGTAATCGAGGTGATCCTCGTCGATATTGAGCACGATGGCGACTGTCGGATGGAAGTGCAGAAAGCTCCCGTGAAACTCGCACGCTTCGACGATGAAGTCGTGCCGGTCGCCGCGGCGCGTCGAGCCGCCGATGAAGTCGAGCTCACCGCCGATGTGGATCGTCGGGTCCGCGCCGGCGGAGAGGAACGCCTGTGCCAGCATGGACGTCGTCGTCGTCTTGCCGTGCGTGCCGGACACGCCGATGGCGAACGGCACGCCCTCCATCAGCTGCCCGATGAGGTCGCAGCGCTCCACCTGCGCAATGCCCAGCCGCGCCGCCTCCGCGCGCTCGGGATTGTCCTTGCCAATGGCTGCGGAATAGACGACCACGTCCGCGCCGCGCACGTTCTCCGCGCGATGCCCGATGTGCACGTCGACGCCCTTCGCCGCCAGCGCGTCGGTCTTGTGCGACTGCGTGCGGTCGGAGCCGCTGACCGAAAAGCCCTCGCCGGCAAGCAGCGCCGCCAACCCCGACATCGAACTGCCGCCGATGCCGATAAAGTGCACGCGCCCGCCGCGGTGCGACAATACGTTTTCCGCCATACAAACCCCTCCGAAAATGGGATATTTCCCTTTCATGATTCACAATTATACGGAAAATTCGCGCCCTGCGCAAGCGATTGCGCGCGAACGCGGCGGCAAAACCGGTTAAATCTTTACGCCAGGGACCAATTTTGCCCGCATTTGCGCGCAGGTCAGTCGATCAGCTCGAGGACGACGGCGTTCTGCACTTCCATGCCCTCGCGCGTCAATCGCAGGAAGCCGTCCTCGACGCGCGCCAGCCCAAGCGCCGCCAGCCTGTCCAGCGCCGCGCGGTGCGTCTCGAAAAAGTCCACGCCAAACGCCGCCCGATAGGCGCGCAGGTCCATGCCGCAGCACAGCCGCGTGGACAGCATCAGCGTCTCCTCCATCGCCTCTGCGCGCGACAGGCGGTGCGCGTTCAAGCGCCGCGCGCCGGAAAGGTATTCGTCCAGTCCACGCGGGTTTTCAAAGCGCACGCCGCCGAGCAGCGAGTGCGCCGCACAGCCGATGCCGAGGTAATCGCCGCGCTGCCAGTAGACCAGGTTATGCCGGCACATGCGCCCCGGTCGGGCGAAGTTGGAGATCTCGTAGCGCGCGTATCCCGCCCGCTCGAGCCGCTCGATCGCCTCGCGCTGCATGGCGATGGCCTCGTCCTCGTCCGGCAGCACCGCCCTGCCCAAAGCCACCCAGTCCGCCATCGGCGTGCCCGGCTCGACGATCAGGCTGTACGCCGAGATGTGTTCCGGCACCAGCGCGACCGCCGCGTCAAGCGTGCGCCGCCAGTCCTCGCAGCTCTGTCCGGGCAGCGCGTACATCAGGTCGAGACTGACGTCGTCAAAACCCGCCTGTCGCGCCATCCAGACCGCCGCGCGCACCTCGTCCGCCGTGTGGATGCGCCCGAGCCGGCGCAGCAACCGGTCATCCAGCGCCTGCGCACCCAGCGACAGGCGGTTGACCCCCGCCGCACGGCAACGCCGCAGCTGCTCCAGCGTCAATGTGCCGGGATTGGCCTCCATGGTAATCTCCGCATCCGGCGCGAGGCGTGCGCCGGCGCGAACGTCCGCCAGCAGCTCCTCGATCCGTTCAACCGGCACCAGCGACGGCGTGCCGCCGCCGAGAAAGACCGTGCCCACCTCGCGATCCGCGAGCTCCGGCAGCCACGACCGCCATTCCGCGCGCAGCGCGGCGAAATAGCGCGTCCAGTCCGCCTCGCGGTGCGGATAGGAGGCAAAATCGCAGTACGCGCACTTCGAACGGCAAAACGGAATGTGCACGTACAGCGCCAGCGCGCTCATCGCCGCAGCGGGCGGATCTCCAGACCCGTCCGCTCGCGCAGGAACGCCGTCAGTTCCGCCGACCTGCCCTGCCCGACCTCCGCCTTGGGCACGACCAGCGGCGTATGGTGGCGCATGTACAATACGAGGAAACAGCGATCCTCGCGCAGCCCCGTAATCAGCGGATAGCGAATCAGGCTCTCCTCCACCGCCGAACGCACGCGCACGCCCTCCGCGGAGAAGCTCAGCCGCATCTCGGTGGCGTCCGCGTGGCGCGAGGCGTACATGCGCGCCGCCGTCAGCCTCGCGCCCAGCAGCGCGTTGAGCACCAGCACCGCCAGCACCGCCGTCAGCCACGGCGCGTGGGACGACCCAACCGCCCACAGCAGCGCCACGCACAGCGCGATCACGGCGTTGCACAGCCACACCGTGCGAAAGTACTGATTCGAACGCGCGCGGGCGAGCGCCAGACAGCTCTCCCGCGTGACGCGAAAGGTCGCCTCGAACAAGGGCTTAGCCATGGAATCCTCCCCGGACGATCAGTCCATCTTCAGAACCGCCATGAACGCCTCGCTGGGCACCTGAACGCTGCCCACCTGACGCATGCGCTTCTTGCCCTCCTTCTGCTTCTCCAGCAGCTTCTTCTTGCGCGTGATATCGCCGCCATAGCACTTGGCGAGCACGTCCTTGCGCAGCGCCTTGACCGTCTCGCGCGCGATGACCTTGCCGCCGATCGCCGCCTGAATGGGAATCTCAAACAGCTGCCGCGGTATGGCATCCTTGAGCTTCTCGGCAATCGAGCGCCCGCGCGCATAAGCGCGATCCTTGTGCACGATGATCGACAGCGCGTCGCACTGCTCCCCGTTGAGCAGCATGTCCAGCTTGACCAGATCGCTGCGCACATAGCCCTTGAGCTCGTAGTCGAACGACGCATAGCCGCGCGTACGGCTCTTGAGCTGGTCGAAAAAGTCGTAGATGACCTCGTTGAGCGGCAGATCGTAGCTGAGCACCACGCGCCCGCCGTCGATGTACTTCATGTCGCGGAACGTGCCGCGCTTGTCCTGGCACAGTTCCATGATCGCGCCGACGTATTCCTGCGGCGTGATGACCTGCGCGTCGACGAACGGCTCCTCCATCCAGGAGATCTCCTGCACCGGCGGCAGATTGGTCGGGTTGTCGATCGACACGACCGAGCCGTCCGTCTTGACCACGCGGTAGACGACGCTCGGCGCGGTGGTGACCAGATCCAGATCGAACTCGCGCTCGAGCCGCTCCTGAATGATCTCCATGTGCAACAGGCCCAGAAAGCCGCAGCGGAAGCCGTAGCCCAGCGCCACGGACGTCTCCGGCTCAAACGACAGCGCCGCGTCGTTGAGGCGCAGCTTCTCCAGCGCGTCGCGCAGCCCTTCGTAGTCGCCGCCGTCGGCGGGATAAATGCCGCAGTAGACCATCGGCAGCACCGGCTTATAGCCCGGCAGCGGCGCCGCTGCCGGCTTGTCGGCGCGCGTGATGGTGTCGCCGACGTGGATATCGGCGATGTCCTTGATCGACGCGGCGATATAGCCGACCTCGCCGGCGCGCAGCGCCTCTTTGGGCGCATATCCGAGCGGCAGGTAGGCGCCGACCTCGGTGACGTCGAACTCGCGACCGCTGGACATCATGCGGATGCGGTCGCCGACCCTGACCGAGCCGCCCTTGAGCCGCACCGAAGAGATTGCGCCGCGGTAGTTGTCGTAGTATGAGTCAAAGATCAGCGCCTGCAGCGGTGCGTCCAGATCGTCCTGCGGCGCGGGGACCTTGGCGACGATGTCCTCCAGCACGTCGTCGATGCCGACGCCCTGTTTGGCGGAGATCAGCGGACAGCCTTCGGCGTCCAGCCCGATCTCATCCTCAATCTGCTGGCGCACGCCATCGGGGTCGGCGCTGGGCAGGTCGATCTTGTTGATCACCGGCCGGATCTCCAGATCGTGTTCGAGCGCCATGTAGACGTTTGCGAGCGTCTGCGCCTCGATGCCCTGACTGGCGTCGACGACCAGCACCGCGCCCTCGCACGCCGCCAGCGCGCGGGAAACCTCGTAGGTAAAGTCGACGTGACCGGGCGTGTCGATCAGATTGAGCTCGTACACCTGACCGTCGCGCGCCGTATACGTCATGCGCACCGCTTTGGACTTGATCGTGATGCCGCGCTCGCGCTCGAGTTCCATGGAATCGAGCACCTGATCGGTCATGTCGCGCAGCTGCATGACGCCGGTGCGCTCGAGAATGCGGTCGGCGAGCGTAGACTTGCCATGGTCGATGTGGGCGATGATGCAAAAATTGCGGATCCTGCTCTGATCGTAATTGGGCACGGGGTTCCCTCCATAATCCTTATTCCCGGCGTCGCGACCAGGCGCCGCCAGAGCGCAAACTTCTCATTTTGACATTTTCTATTATAGCGCACAGTCACGCTTCGTGCAAGCGTTCCGGCGAAAAATCGTCCGGCACGCAAAAAACCGCCGCCCCGAGGGGCGGCGGCATCCGGAGCGTTTCGCGATTAGGCGAGCTCGGAGAAGTACTTGATGGTGCGGACCATCTGGCTGACGTAGGAGTTCTCGTTGTCGTACCAGGAGACGACCTGCACCTGAGAGGTGCCGTTGTCCAGGTTCTGGACCATCGTCTGGGTGGCGTCGAACAGGGAGCCGTAGCGCATGCCGATGACGTCGGAGGAGACGATCTCATCGGTGTTGTAGCCGAAGGACTCGGTGGTCTGCGACTTCATCTGGGCATTGATCTCATCCTTGGTGGGGGTGCCCTTGACGACCGCGGCCAGGATGGTGGTGGAGCCGGTGGGGGTCGGCACGCGCTGGGCAGCGCCGATCAGCTTACCGTTCAGCTCCGGAATGACCAGGCCGATCGCCTTCGCGGCGCCGGTGCTGTTCGGGACGATGTTGCACGCGCCAGCGCGGGAGCGGCGCAGGTCGCCCTTGCGCTGCGGGCCGTCCAGGATCATCTGGTCGCCAGTGTAGGCGTGAATCGTGCACATGATGCCGGACTCGATCGGGCAGAGGTCGTTCAGGGCCTTCGCCATCGGCGCCAGGCAGTTGGTGGTGCAGGACGCAGCGGAGATGATGGTATCCTCGGGCTTGAGCGTCTTGTGGTTGACGTTATAGACGATGGTCGGCAGGTCGTTGCCAGCCGGAGCGGAGATGACGACCTTGCGGGCGCCGGCGTCGATGTGCGCCTGAGCCTTGGCCTTGCTGGTGTAGAAGCCGGTGCACTCGAGCACGACGTCTACGCCCAGCTCGCCCCACGGCAGCTCAGCGGCGTTCGCCTTGGCATAGATGGTGATCTTCTTGCCGTCGACCGTGATGTAGTCCTCGCCAGCCTCGACCTCGTGGGTGCGCGCATAGCAGCCCTGCGTGGAGTCGTACTTCAGCAGGTGAGCGAGCATCTTCGGGGAAGTCAGATCGTTGATGGCAACGACCTCATAGCCCTCAGCGCCGAACATCTGGCGGAAAGCGAGACGGCCAATGCGGCCGAAACCGTTAATAGCAACCTTAACAGCCATGTGAAACCCTCCTAAATCATACGGTACAAGTACCTCTGTTCACGCTTTCTATTTTACCCCAACGGTGCGGGCTTGACAAGTGTTTTTTTGGTAAAATATCGATTCTCCTTCAAATCCGCCGCGCTGTCGAGTCCCCTTTCCTTCCCCTTTTCGGGCAATTCCCCCGGTTTCCTCCGCATTTTCGCCGAAGTGGGATTGAATTTTCTCTCCACCACATGTATAATGTTAACAAACGTCCAACGAATGGAGTGTGCGCCATGAAGTATACCGACCTGAAGCCGCTCGCGGCTGCGCTGAGCCAGAACATCGGCCGAGTGATCGTCGGCAAATCGCGCGAGGTGGAACTGATCCTCGCCGCGCTGTTTGCCGGCGGGCATGTGCTGCTGGAAGACGTCCCCGGCACGGGCAAGACGACGCTGGCCAAATCGCTGGCCCGGTCGCTCAGCTGCGATTTCGCCCGCGTGCAGTTCACGCCGGATCTGCTTCCGGCGGACATCACCGGCATGCAGGTCTACGCGCAGCAGACCAGGGAATTCACCTTCGTCAAGGGTCCCGTATTTACGAACATCCTGCTGGCCGACGAGATCAACCGCGCCACACCGCGCACGCAGTCGGCCCTGCTCGAATGCATGGAGGAGCGGCAGGTCACCGAGGGCGGAACGACCTACGCGCTCGACGCGCCCTTCCTGGTCATCGCGACGCAGAATCCCGTGGAGACGCAGGGCACCTTTCCACTGCCGGAAGCGCAGCTGGATCGGTTCCTGATTCGCATCTCGCTCGGGTATCCGAAGGATCGGGACGAGGCGGTCGCTCTGATGAAGCGCTTCATCGCCGACAGCCCGCTCGCGCGGCTCGATCCGGTGGCGGACAAAGCCGATCTGGCCGAGGCAGCGAAGCTCTGCGCGCGGTGCCACGTCTCCGACGCGGTCATGACCTATGTCGCCGATCTGTGCGAGGCCGCGCGCGATCCCGAGAAGGTGCGGCTCGGCCCGTCGCCCCGCGCGATGCTGTCGCTGACGCGCATGGCGCAGGCGCTGGCCGCGATCCGCGGCCGGGATTACGCCATCCCCGACGACGTCAAGGAGCTGGCCGTACCGGTGCTGGCCCACCGCATCGTCCTGCGTGGGCTGGGCAATCGCGCGCTGGCGGAGGAATTCATCCGGGATCTGCTGGGCCGGGTGCCCGTGCCCACCGAGGCGAGCGCATGAACGTGCTGGTCGTGCTCGCGGTATTCGCTGCGCTGTGCATCGCCTACGGCCGTCTGCTGGAGCACGTCGCCCTGCGGGGGCTGACCTGTACCCGCGCGTTTTCCCGCCGCGAGGTGTTCGAGGGCGACGAAGGCGAGATGGTGGAGGTCATCAGCAACGACCGCCCGCTGATCGTGCCGTGGCTGCGCGTGGAGAGCCGGATCTCCCGCCACCTGCAGTTCGGCCACCAGGAGAACCTCGACGTCAGCGGCAGCATGTATCACAAGAGCCTGTTCACGCTGATGCCGTATCAGCGCATCACGCGGCGGCACCGGGTGAAGTTCCTGCATCGGGGCGAATACAACATCGGCAGCGCGTCCCTGACCGCCGGCGACGTCACGGGCTTCTTCCAGTGCAGCCGCGAGCAGAGGCTGGACGCCCCCGTCACGGTCTACCCGCGGCTGCTGGACGACCGCGATCTGCCCATGCCATTTTCCCGGCTCATCGGCGAAATGATGCTCGAGCGCCAGCTGCAGCGCGATCCGTTTCTGATCAACGGCATCCGCCCCTACCGCCCCGGGGATCCCGTGCGGGACATCCACTGGCCGGCCACCGCGCGCATGGGCGAGCTCCACGTGCGGGTGCACGATTTCTCCGCGCAGACGCGGCTGATGGTGGTGTTCAACGCCCAGCTGAAGGAGAATCAGTGGGACAACCTGATGGAATACGAGCAGGATCTGATCGAGCGCGAGATCTCCATGGCGGCCACGCTGTGCGTGCGGGCATTGCGCGCAGGGCTGACGGCGGGCTTCGCCGCCAACATGCCAATCGGCGCGTCCGAAGAGAGCGCTGTGCTGCTGCCCTCCGGCGGCGAGGCCCGTGAAGAAGAGCTGCTGACGGCCTTCGCCCGCCTCCGGATCCTCCGCACGCGCAGCTTCAACACGTTTCTGGAGGAACTGAGCGGCCTGTCCGGGCTGGACATGGTCGTACTCTCCCCGTACGACAGCGGTGAGCTGCAGCTTCGGCTGGAGGCTCTGCGGTCGCGCGGCAATACGGTTCGCCTGTATGTGATGGAAGGGGGCGCCGCATGAAGCCGGACATCGGATCGCTGAAGCGGCGCTGGACCCAGCCGCTGATGATGACAGCGGGCTTTCTCCCGGTGCCGGTGTTGCTGTGCGCGTGGAACCTCCCGGAAGCGCCGCTTCGGGGCCTGCCCGTCGCGCTTCTGTACGTCTGCGCGGCGTGGATCTGCGCCGCCGTGCCCGGCAGGCGGCGGCTGATCGCCGGGGGACTGGGAACCGTAGCGATCGCCGCGCTGGGAATGCTCCTTCTGCCGTGGCGCACGGCACCGGTGCTGCTGGCCATCCCGCTCGTATTCGCCGCCCTGCTGGCGGCGGGACTGGCGCATAGCAGCGAGATGCCCCTCGCCTACCCCTGCATCGGACTGGGCCTGCACGTCGCAGCGCAGTTTGCCCAGCTGTTCGACGCGGAGGCCGCCAACGCCGCGGTTTACGTCCTGCGCGGCGCGTTCGTGGTCTATGCCTTCTTGGCGCTTCTGTCGATGAACCGGGCCAGCCTGCGCGACGCAGCGGCCAAGGGAAGCCCGGCGCCGCTGTCCGTAAGGCGCAAAAACCGGCTGCTGGCCGTAGCACTGGGGCTGGTCACGCTGCTGATCGCCTGTCTGCCCGCAATTCTGCAGCTCTTTGAACGGCTCTGGAGCACCCTGATCGCCGCAATCGGCCGATTTCTGGCGTGGATTGGCAACCTGTTCGCCGTCGAAATGTCGCCCGATACCGGCGGCGGAGGCGGCGCCATGGACATGATGGGCGCGGCGAGCGCCGAACCGAGTCCTTTCTGGGAGATCCTCGAGAAGATCGTGCTAGTCATTGGCATTGCGACCGCCGTGGCGCTGGCCGTCATCGCCGTCCGCCTGCTCTGGCAAAAATCGCGCCGGATGTTCGCCGCGCTGCTCAGGCGTCTCCGCCAGTTTGTGCAGGCGGCGTCCGAAGACTATCAGGATGAGATTTCCGATACCCGCGAAGGCGGCGAGCGAAAGCGCCTGTTTCGGAAATTCGTTCGGAAACCGGATCCGCTGAAGGGCATTGACGCGGCGAAGCTGCCGCCGAGGGAAAGGGTTCGCTTCTATTATTTGCGCGCGCGTCTGAAACACCCCGGCTGGGCAGCGGAGCAGACGGCGCGGGAGCACTTGCCCGCCGACGCGGTGGAGATCTACGAGCGGGCGCGCTACAGCGCGCATGAGGTGCGCGAGAGCGACGCCAGCCGCTTTCAGGAGAAGGTCAAATAGCGGAAGCCCGGCGGAGCACCCCCCATTTGCCTGCCCGTTCAGGCTGTCCAAAACCGTCATTGAGCGCGAAAGAGCTTTGGCCCTTTCGCGCTCCCAGGCTGTCAAAAAAAGGTGGCTCTATAATAAAAGTTGGGGTA
>CALVPU010000272.1 GCA_944353735.1 uncultured Eubacteriales bacterium
AAGGCTACGGCACCACCGAGTGCGTCACCGCCAGCTGCCTGACGCCCATCGACGAGTACCGCGAGGGCAGCATCGGCAGTCCCTTCCCGGACACCTATTACAAGCTGGTCCGCGTGGGGACCGAGGAGGAGGTTCCCTACGGCGAGGAAGGCGAGATCTGCCTCTCCGGACCGACGGTCATGCTCGGCTACGTCAACCATCCCGAGGAGACCGCGAACACGCTGCGCAGGCACGCCGACGGGCTGACGTGGGTGCACACCGGCGATCTCGGCATGATGGACAGCGACGGATTCGTCTACTTCCGCCAGCGCATCAAGCGCATGATCATCACCAGCGGCTACAACGTCTATCCTTCGCAGATCGAGAACATTCTCGACGCGCACGAGTACGTGCACATGAGCTGCGTCATCGGCGTCAAGGATCCCTACAAGATGCAGAAGGTCAAGGCGTTCGTGATGCTCAAGCAGGGCGTGCAGCCTTCCGACGAGGTCAAGAAGGCGCTGCTCGACTACTGCCGCACGCGCATCGCGAAGTACGCCATGCCCTACGACATTGAGTTCCGCAGCGAGCTGCCCAAGACGCTGGTTGGCAAGGTCGCCTACCGCGTGCTCGAGGAGGAGGAACAGAAAAAGGAACAGACGGCTTGATGCCGCGAACGACAGGCGAGAGGGTCGCCTGTCGTTTTTTTGCAATGCGGCCGTCGATTTACAGGATTGACAACCGCACATACGCTCGATATAATGGTATCAATTCAAGGAAGGGGGATTTTGGGAAAGTGAAGAAGGGAATGTCTGTTCTGACGCTCTTTGTCATGCTGCTGGCGCTGGCTGCGCCCGTGTTGGCGGAAGATATCTCCGGTGCGGGAATCTGGACGGAGATTTTGGTCGTCGGCGCGTGGACGCCGGCGGTGGTGGAATCCGGCGGGGAGATGCTCGCGCCCGCGGAGTTTGGGCTGGATTTTCGCATGGAACTGCTCGAGGATGGCTCCTGCGAGATCATGCGCAACGGAAGAAGCGAAACCGGCACATGGTCGCAGGACGGTTCGAGCATCGCCGTGCAGGACGATCTGCACGGGGAACAGCTCTTTGCGTTGACGGAAGACGGTACGCTGACAGCCATGGTGGACGAGGGCGTGACGGTCGTGTTTGTCCGCGACGGCGCGGCGACCGTGACCGGGCTGTGGACGGCGGCGTCGGCGGCGTCCGGCGGCGAATCGTTCGACCCCGCCGAAGTGGAAATGGAGCTGACGATGGACCTGCTGGAGGATGGCTCCTGCGTCCTGACGCTCAATGGCAGAAACGAGTTGGGTACGTGGGCGCAGTACGGCGCGAACGTCGCCGTGTGGGACGCGAACGGAATGGCGCAGCGCTTTGAGCTGGCGGAGGATGGATCGCTGAGGACTGCGCTGGGAGAATTCGACGTCGCGCTTGTCCGCGATGGCGCGGCAAAGGTGGCGGAAAACGTCGCAGGCGGCGAAAAAGGAATGTGACGCCCTGTATCTGTCCGATAAGATGGAGGTTAACGATAAAGGAGGAATTGGGGAATGAAGAAGATGCTTTCGATGCTCGTGGCGCTGGCGATGCTGCTGACGCTTGCGGCGCCCGCACTGGCGGAGCAGGCGGACGTGGTCGGCACGTGGACGGTGACGGATGTCGAGATCTCGGGCGTGACGGTCGACGCCGCAGCCACGGGCATGCAAATGACGATGACGCTCGAAGAGGACGGCGCGGCGGCGCTGGATGACGGCAGCGCGGTCCAGACGGGCACGTGGAGCTTCGATGGCGAAACGCTCTCGCTGGTCGACGAAACGGGCGACGAGATGCTGTTGGCGCTGCAGGCGGACGGCACGCTGCTGTTGGATGCGGATGGCATGGTGATCGTCTGGGAGATGGACGCGGTGCAGTCCGGCGGCGAGGCGGCGGACTCGGACAATCTGGTGACCTCGGATGACGCGGCAGCCGCGGGCGAAGCGGCGGCTTCGCCGGATGCGTCAGACGACGCCACGCCGGTCGGCACGTGGGTGCTGGAATCGGTCGACGCTGCGGGCGAGACGCTCACGCCCGCGGACGCCGGATTGGAGATGTCGGTGACGTTCAACGCCGACGGCACGGCAACGTGGGTTACCGACGGCGTTGCCGCCGAATGCAGCTGGATGCAGGACGGGGCGGTGGTCTCCGCGATCGACCCGGCGGCGGAACCGGCGCAGGTTTCCGAGTTCGCGCTGCAGGCGGATGGGACGATGACGCTCGAGCAAGCGGACGGCATGCGGCTGACGTTTGTGCCCGGCGCGCCCGCGGCGGCGCAGGCGGGCGCGCAGCTGACGTACGCCTTTTCGATTCCGGACGGCTGGCTGCAGGTAACCGACCAGACTCTGACGGAGATCGTGGAGAGCGACGGCATGGAGAGCGCTTCCGTGCTTGCCGTGGCGCTGGCGACAATTCAGGCCAGCGGCGGCACACTCTACGTGGGCGAATCGCTGCAGACGCAGATGAACGTGGTTGCCCAGCCCGCCGCGGGGATGACTTTCGACGACTTGCGCGACCAGGAGGCGCTGCTTGCGCAGCAGATCCCGGGATTTGAGTTCGGCGAGCCGGTGCAGTACGGGGAGACGACCTTTCTGCCTGCGGAGAATGCAATCAACGCGCAGTACTACGCCATCGTCGACGATGTCGGCTACTGCTTCACGATGACGAATGTGCTCGATGGCGACGTCGAGTTCATCCTCTCCAGCTTTGCCGTCGGCGCCTGAGCGCCGCGGGAATTCCCCCTTTTCGGGGGAATTTTTTGTGCGCAGGCGCGGTAGGATGCGCCTGAATTTCATGGGACGGGCAAATTTTTGTAAAAATCATGTGCTGTGCGGCAATTGCGCTTGAATCTGATGCGCAAGCGCGTTATAATCTGTCTTTGTGCGCGGGCGGACCGCTTGGGCGGCGCGCCTGCAAAAGGAGGGATGAACCTTGGAAAGTAAAAGAAGGACTGCCGTGCTCGTGGCGACGGTCCTGATCGCCGCCGCGCTGATCGCCGGCATTTGCCTCATGGGCAGTCCGGGCGGCGAGGAAGAGTCCATCCGCGAGGCCATGCGCGACGCGGTGCTGCACGACCGGAACAAGGTCGCGGTGCTGGGCATGACGGTCAATCCGGGGCTGATTTCGGCGTACACGGTCACGGGCCTGCTGCTGGTCGCGGCGGCGCTGATCCGCGTGTTCGCGGTCCCGCGCTTCAAGATGGTTCCCGGAAAGTTCCAGATGCTGCTGGAGACGCTGGTGGAGACGTTTGACAACCTCGCCAAGTCGAACAGCCCGCACCGCAACGGCTTTCTGGGCACGTACATCTTCGGCGTGGGCGTGTACATCTTCGTCAGCACGATGTTTGAACTGCTGGGCCTGCAGGTGATCACCACCGACGGCATGTCGATGGCGCTGCCGGCGCCGCTGTCGGACATCAACGGCGCGATCGCGATGGGCGTGATGTCGTATCTGGTGATTCTCTCCGGCGGCATCGTCGGCAACGGCCTGCGCGGCGTGGGCAGCACGCTCAAGGAGTTCTCGCTGCCGATCTCGATGAGCTTTCGACTTTTCGGCGCGATGCTCAGCGGCCTGCTTTTGACCGAGCTGGTGTATGCCT
>CALVPU010000273.1 GCA_944353735.1 uncultured Eubacteriales bacterium
CGGCGGGTATTCGCTGACCAGCGCGCCGCCTGCGTCGAGGATCCGCTCGGCCAGACCGGCGTTCTCCGGCGGATAGGCGACGTCCACGCCGCAGCCGAGCACGGCGATCGTCCGCCCGCGCTCACTCAGCGCGCCCTCGTGGGCGCAGGTGTCGGCGCCGCGCGCCATGCCGGAGACCACGCAGACGTCTTCCCGTGCCAGGTGGGCCGCGATCTCCCGCGCGGCGCGCATGCCGTCGCGCGTGCAGCGCCGCGAGCCGACGATGGCGAACATGCGCTCGCCGTCCAGCGGCGCGTCGCCGCACACGTAGATCGTCGCCGGCGGATCGTAGATTTCGGAGAGCAGGGGCGGATAGCCGTCCGAGATGCGCGTTATGGCGCGGCAGCCCGCGCGCTCGAGCGTGTCGAACAGCGTGTAGAAGTAGCGTTCGTCGCGGGCGGCGCGCAGGTTGGCAAGCGCCTTCTTGCCGAGGAAGCGCAATTCCGGCGCGCCGGCGTTGTCCCACACCGCGCGCGGGTCCTCGAAGATGGTCAACAGCTGGTAAAAGCGCTTGACGCCGATGCCCTCCACGCTCGACAGCCAGATCCAGTATTGTTCCATGGCTGAGTATTCCATGCGCTACCCCCAATACTTGCGGTCGAGCGTGCGGTATTGCACGGCTTCGGAGACGTGTTCGGCGCCGATTTCGTCCGCGCCCTCGAGGTCGGCGATCGTGCGGGCGACCTTGAGGATGCGCGTGTAGGCGCGGTTGGACAGTTTGAGCCGCTCGCTGGAGAGCAGCGCCAGTTCGCGCGCCTCGGGCGTCATCGCGCAGGCGCGCGCCAGCGTGCGCGCGTCGAGCTGGGCGTTGCAGCGGATGTCGCCCTTCTCCTTCGCGTAGCGCGCCTGCTGGATCTCGCGCGCGGCGCAGACGCGGGCGCGGATGGCGGCGGAGGGCTCCGATTCCTCGAGCTCCGCCAGCTGGTCGGCGGGGATGGACTCGACCTCGATGTGCATGTCGATGCGGTCCAGCAGCGGGCCGGAGATACGGTTTAAGTAGCGGCGGATTTCGGCGGGCGTGCAGCGGCACTGCCGCGTGCGGCTGCCGAGGTTGCCGCAGGGACAGGGATTCATCGAGCAGATGAGCACGAAGCGTGCCGGATAGGTCGCCTGCGCGTTGACGCGCGCGATGGTGACGAAGCCGTCCTCGAGCGGCTGGCGCAGCGCCTCGAGCACATCGCGGCGGTATTCCGGCAGCTCGTCGAGAAACAGCACGCCGTTGTGCGCCTTGCTGATCTCGCCGGGCAGGGCGTTGATGCCGCCGCCGACGAGCGAGGCGTGCGACGCGGTGTGGTGCGGCGAGCGGAAGGGCCGCTCGGTCAGCAGGCCGCTGGGCGGCACGGAGCCGGCGACGGAGTGGATGCGCGTGGACTCGAGCGCCTCGGCAAACGTCATGTCCGGCAAAATCGTCGGCATGCAGCGCGCCATCAGCGTCTTGCCCGAGCCGGGCGGGCCGATCATCAGCACGTTGTGCCCGCCCGCGGCGGCAATCTCCAGAGCGCGCTTGGCGCTGGACTGCCCCTTGACGTGGCGGAAGTCCTCCAGCGATTCGCGGCGGCGCAGCAGCGCGGCGTAGGGAACCGGTTCCGGCGGCTGGATGGGCGCCTGACCGGTCAGGTGCCGCACGGCGGCGTTGAGGCTCTCGACCGGATACAGCGCCGCGCCCTCGATGCAGCGCACTTCGTTGAGGTTGCCAGCGGGCAGCATGACGCGCCGTACGCCTCGCTCGATGGCGGAGATCACCATCGGCAGCGCGCCGCGCACGGGGCGCACCGAGCCGTCCAGTCCCAGCTCGCCGAAGGCGCAGGTGCCCTCCAGCGCCTCCGCGCCGATCACGCCGCAGCAGCACAGCGTGCCCAGCGCGATGGGCAGGTCGAACGACGGTCCCTCCTTCTTGAGGTCCGCCGGCGCGAGGTTCACCGTCAGCCGCGCGGTGGGGAAGCCGTAGCCGCTGTTCTTGGCGGCGGCGCGCACGCGCTCGCGCGATTCGCGCACGGCGGCGTCCGGCAAGCCGACGATCTCGAACACGGGCATGCCGTTGGACAGGTTGACCTCGACGTCGACGCCGAAGCCGTCGATGCCCGTCAGGCCGCAGCTGAGTACGCTCGCCAGCATCTGTACATTCCTCCCGGAAAGGTCGTCGTCTTGCAGCCGCGCGCATGCGCGGACGCGGTCGGCAGGATGCCGACCGCGACATGGATCAGAAGTTGACCCACTTGAACCAGCGCAGGTATTGCGCGTATTCGCGCGCCACCGGCAGGCCCGATTCCAGCGGATAGAAGGCAATGAACAGCGCCAGCGCCGCCACCATCAGCACGATCGCCGTCGCCTTGAACGCCGCGTCGGACTTCGAGCGGATCCACTTGAGCATCAGCGTGCTGGCGAGAATGATGAACGGCACGCTGGCAAAATAGTGGTAGATGAACGTCGAGCGCGGCACCAGCACCCACGGCAGGAACTGCGAGGCGAAGGCGACCAGCACCATCGCGTACGACTTCGGCGCGCGGCGCATGAAGCTGGCGCGCGCGATGACGAACAGCATCGCCGCCAGCCCGAACCACCACACCGCCGGATTGCCCATGCAGGAGATCGACGAGATCATGCCGTCGCCGGGCAGATACGCCGTGCCCGTGTAGTACCACATCGGCCACCAGATGATCGGCCATTCGTACCATTCCGAGCGGAACGAATGCGTGTCGCCGCCGAGGCCGGCGTGGTAGTCGAAGATCTCCTTCTGCAGGTCGATCACCCGGCGCACGCACTGCGGCGTGAACATGTCGGCGAGCGACGTCACCTCAAAGCCGGTCACGCCCTTGCGCGCCCAGTCCAGTTCCGACATACCGCGCAGGTGCCAGAAGTACGACCCGTAGTAAATCAGCACCGGGATGAGTACGAAGAACACCACGCAGAAGAGGATCGTGCGCCACGCGCCGTGGCGGAACGCCTGCACGACGCCGGCGCAGAAGCCGTCGCTTGCTGCCTTTGCGCGCAGCTGTGTGCGCGCGAAGCGGTATTCCCGCCACCGCCGCAGCAGCGCCCAGAAGAACAGCACCGCCAGCCCGGCGGAGGCGTAGATGCCGATCCACTTCGTCGCCCAGGCGATGCCCATCGTCCCGCCGCACAGCCCCAGTGGGATCAGCGAGCGGCGGAACGCCCTGACCGACGTCCAGCGCATCTGGAAATAGCGGAACATGAAGAAGTACATCAGCATGATCCAGAACACGGCGTAGGAGTCGATCGTGGCGATGCGCGTCTGCGTGAAGTGCATCGAGTCGACCGCCAGCAGGAACATGGCGATGAAGGAAAGCTTCGTCGACTTCGTCAGCTGTTTCGCCAGCAGGTACATCAGCGGCACCATCAGCACGCCCATCAGCGCGCCCATGAAGCGCCAGCCAAACGGCGTCATGCCGAACAGCGCGATGCCCACCATCATCAGCGCCTTGCCCAGCGGCGGATGCGTCCACTCGTAGGCGGATTCGCCGTGCAGGTGCTCGTAGGCGGTGCGTGCGTGGTAGATCTCGTCGAAGTAGGTGGAGTTGTAGTAGCTCGGATACGCTGGGATCGTGTCCTGCTCGTCGACCAACAGCTGCGCGTCGGAGACGATCGCGCTGCCCGTCTGTTCGACGGATTCAATCGCATAGGCGTCGCCGTTTTCGTCGATGAAGCCGACCTCCATCAGCTCCAGTCCCGCCTGCATCGCCGTGATGCGCACGTATCGCGCCGACTGGAACGGGTACGTCTCGCCCTCGTAGCCGGAGAAGGCGGTGAAGGCGCGACCGTCGTCGGTGGGCTCCGTGGTGCTGTAGAGCGTGTTGCCCGCCGCGTCCACAGGCACGTACCACATCCAGCGGAAGATGTCGCCCCAGCTGTACGCGGCGTACTGCGGCTCGGTCCAGGTCTCGCCGTCGTTGGACAGTTCCACGGTGAAGTTCGTGCGCTGCGCCGCGCAGATGTTGCCGTAATAGGTCATGCGGAAGCGCTCCACCGCGCCCAGATCGAACACGACCGCCTCGTCGGCGGAGCCGGACACCCATGTCGTCTGCGGCGCCTTCAGGCTGCCCAGATTGGTGAACGCCGCAATTGCGTAAACCGCCGTCACCGCCGCCATCAGGATTGCGTCGATGCGCTTGAGGCGCAGGCGGTGGTCGCCCTTGGCGCTCAGCGTGCGCTCGCCCGGCGACTGCCGCTCTGCCGGGCAGTCCGCTAGCGGTTGGATGTGCGGCTCGAGCACTTCGAATTCCGGATCATCGTCGCCGTCTTCCTCGCGCCGGGGCCACAGCAGGCAGACGTCCAGCGCCGTCCATGCCAGGAACAGCGCGTTGAGCACGTTGACGAAGGAGACGATGTAGTTGATCCAGTCCTCCGAGGGCTGCAGGTGACCGTAGTTGCCGTATGCCGCCACACCGCCCTGCAGCACGAGAACCTCGTTGAGAAACAGCGTCGCCGAGAGCACGGTCAGTCCCGCCAGCACGCGCCGGTCGCGGCACTCGACGTAGCCCAGCAGCAACAGCAGCAGCGCCGGGAAGGCGTAGCGCTCGTGGATCATGGGCCCGAAGGCGCAGATCAGCGCGATCAGCACGCCGCCCAGCAGCGGCAGCTTCCGGCGGTCGCGCGCCTTGGCGTACAGCGCGGCGCAGTAGATGAACGCCAGCGCCATCATCGCCCACGCGAATCCCGACAGCCACGGATGCTCCGCCATCGACGCCCAGTTGCCGTCGAGCAGGTAGTAGAGGTTGAGGGCGTTGACCGTCAGCGAGGGGTAGCCGCTGACCGTGCCCGAGTACAGCTCCACCAGCCACTCGATCGGGTACCAGAGCAGGTATCCCACGCCCTGCGAGGCGTCGAACGCCGAGACCAGCGCCGCGAGATAGACGAGCCCCAGCGCCGCGGCGAGCCCGATCAGCGTCCCGCGCACGGGCCGGCTGCCGCGCGCGACGCCGTAGGCGAAAAGACCGGCGCATGCCAGCGCCGCGACTGCGAGCAGCGCCCATCCCCATGCCGGCGCGTCCATGCCCGCGTTCGCCAGCACCGCGACGCCGCCCGCCAGCGCGCCCGCCGCCGCCAGTCCCGCCGCCGTCCAGCCGCGCGCCTTTTTCCGCGACGACGCGTCC
>CALVPU010000274.1 GCA_944353735.1 uncultured Eubacteriales bacterium
CATCGGTCGCTCCCCATGCGGGGAGCGTGGATTGAAATGTGCGTCCTCATAGGCGGCGGCGAGGCGCGCGTGTCGCTCCCCATGCGGGGAGCGTGGATTGAAATGTGAAGTATGCCGACGCCGACCACTGCAGGTCGAGTCGCTCCCCATGCGGGGAGCGTGGATTGAAATGGAGACGGTAAAGTATGTAGTCGACGCCGAATACCGTCGCTCCCCATGCGGGGAGCGTGGATTGAAATATGACGGGCGACGTCGTGGACTATCTCATGAGCCGGTCGCTCCTCCCACGGGGAGCGTGGATTGAAATTTCAACCGTCACAAACATACTGGCTCTTAAGCCAGTCGCTCCCACCACGGGGAGCGTGGATTGAAATCTGCAAGACAATTGTAATTATCGCGCCGACAACAGGTCGCTCCCCCCACGGGGAGCGTGGATTGAAATAGATCGTGCTGGGCGGCGTAGGCCTTGCACTCCTGTCGCTCCCCATACGGGGAGCGTGGATTGAAATGTTAAAACGGTCAATTTATATTTAGTCCTATGTGTCGCTCCCCATGCGGGGAGCGTGGATTCAAATGTCGGGTGGTTCACAAACTCTCCGATTGCTCCGCCTATCGGACCTTTTTCCACGTATTTGTCGCAGGATTTCGTCGAATATTCGCTCCGCGACGTTATTGCCTGAAAAACGCCGCCTGCTTAACCGACCGCCGCCGCAGCCGGTGCCATGTTCATCAGTCTCGGCCTGCAAGACTACCTGTGCGCTATGTTGTAGTTGAGTTTCCCCTCTAACCGCACCTCGGAACCGATTCTGTACAAATACTTCCATCAGCAGTATCCAGAACCGCACCTTTGGATCAATCGCGTGCCCACCGTTGTCTGCGCAACACGGTGGCACACACAGATTGTAGATGAAGCTGAAATCCACCGCCCGACCTGCTTTCGCAGAAAGCAATCCTCCGAAATCAGCTGTTTCTCAACCACTGGTCGCACTTGCCTCTGCTTTTCCGATTCCGTTTTAACATCTTTTCACCGCCAAATTTTGCTGGATATGTTCGACACGATCACCGCTTTTCCCGCTTTCGAAATAGATTTAACCGTTGCAGGATGCTACAGCCAGGCAGAGCACGCCCCTGGCGACAGCCACGCAGGTCGCGCGCTTTCGTACAGCGCGAAGCACGTGCCGTGCATGCGGGCGCACGGTGCGCGCCTCCTCCCGCGGCGCTCGGTCGGGCCGAGACTGCCGTGTCCAATCGAGATCGGGGGACGGCCGTCAGCGCTCCTCCTGCAGGCGCTCGACCAGACGGCGGATGCGCTCGCGCGCCTGGCTTTGCAGGAGGATCGCATCCTCCCGCGGCGCGGGTTCGTCGCCCATCAGCGACACGAACTGGCTGACCTTCAGCCCCAGCGCATCCTGCATGTCGCGGTCGGAACCGCGCGGCGACACCAGATAATAGCACAGCAGCGAATCCTTCTGACCGATGCGGTGGGCGCGGTCTTCCGCCTGCGAATGCACCGCCGGCGACCAGTCCAGCTCGCCGAACACCACGCACGTCGCGCGCTGCAAATTCAGCCCGCTCGCCGAGCGCAGCGAGACGCACAGCAGGTCGGTCTTGCCCGCCATAAACCGCGCAGCGGCATCGTCCTTCTGGCGGTCCGTCTCGCGCCCGGTGATGAAGCCCGGTCGGTATGCCTTCAGCTCGCGCTGATAGGCGTCCATCACGGCGTGGTGGTGCGCCATCAGCAGCACCTTCTCGCCGCCGTCGAGCAGCGCGCGCACAAAGGCGCAGACGAACGGCGCCTTCGCCAGACCGGTCGCCTGCCGCTCGCGCTGGCAGATGGCATCCTCGATCAGCGCCCGCCGGGCGGGATCGTCTGTGGCGCGCAGCAGGTCGAGCTGCTGCGCCACCGGCTTCATCAGTTCGCGGTAGAGCGCGTCGTCCCAGTCGATCTCCTGCACCAGCCGCCGCTTGGGCGCGAGCTCCGCCAGCACGTCTGCCTTCAGCCGCCGCAGCATCAGCCCCTCGCGCTTCAGGTGGTCGCCGAGCAGTTCCGGCTTGGCGACCACGGCGCTGTTGTAGCCGTAGCACCATTCGCGGGAGAAACTCTCCCAGTCGCCGAGGAAATGGAAGTCGAGGATGTTGACCACGTTCCAGATCTCACCGCCCTGATTGTAGATCGGCGTGCCCGACAATCCGATGGCGTTTTCGCACGATTCCGAAAGCAGGCTTGCAGCGCTGTACTTGCCCGTGCCGTTGCGGCGCAATTCCTGAATCTCGTCGAAGATGACCGTGCGCAGTCCCTGCGCGGGCAGCACGTCCTTCCAGCCGCGCAGCAGCAGGTAATGGACGAGGTAGACGTCCGCCTCCGGCAGCGGATACGGCGTCAGTCCGCGAACGACGTGCACCCGCACGTGCAGAAAGCGCTCGATCTCGCGCGACCAGTTGCGGATCAGGTGCGGCGGCACGACGATCGCCGCCGGATACGCTGCCGACGCCGCCAAAAACGCCAGCGCCTGCACCGTCTTGCCCAGGCCCATCTCGTCCGCCAGCAGGCAGCGCCGCGACGACAGCAGGAACGCCAACCCCTGCTTCTGAAACGGCAGCAGCTCGCCGGCGAAGCTGCCTTCCGGCGGCTCGGCGGACTCGGGCGCGAGCCGGGCCTGCTCGCGCCGCACGGCGTATTCCCGCGCGTCCTCGAGCGCCTGCTCCCAGCGCGCGCGGTCCGACTCGCGGATTTCCAGCGGATAGCGCAGCATCAGCCAGTTCAGCTCGCCGACGATGCGCCGGTGCGCCGTGAACCGCGCCACACCGCGCCCGCGCCCATCGCAGCCGGGGAACAGCCGCTTCGCCAGCTCCGTCACACACGGCTCGCCCTTGATCGTCCAGCACTTCGCGCGCCGGTTGTACGACAGCGTCCCGTAAGTGTGCGCGCCCGGCTGACCGTCGCGCAGATATGCCGGCACGTCGCCCATGGTCGTTCCTCCCTTTCCCCAGCGGCTTTCTGATGTGATTATGACAGGTAAAACTTCCTTCGGACCGCGAAACTGCCACGGCTCTCCGGCGCCGAAACGGTATGCCAGACAGGATCTCCGCCCTTCGCAATGGGGCGCGGACTGAAGTTATTCCCGCCGCCCATGACGCTATGACATTTCGCGCCGCGATGACCGAGAACGAAATCGCAGCTTCAATCCACGCTCCCCATGCGGGGAGCGTGGATTGAAATACCTCCGTTAGTCGCCCCGCGCCGCATCGCATCGTCGCTCCCCATGCGGGGAGCGTGGATTGAAATGGGTCGTATTGTTTTCTGGCTGTGGGCGCTGGGATGGGTCGCTCCCCATGCGGGGAGCGACGATGGAAATACGCCTGAATGGACGATGCCCGATCGACAGTTGTGTCGCTCCCCATGCGGGAAGCAACGCGGTAACCGCAGGGCGGCGCATCCCACAGCCGTCAGTTCAATCCACGCTCCCGCGAGGGGAGCGACAACTATCAAGGCCGTGCGGGACCATTTCAATTCCCCGCACGCCGCCCTTGGATTCAGGCTCGTTCATATTCCAATCCACGCCTTTCATCGCGGAAGATGACGGGGTGGAATTGTGCCGCGCGATCCCGTCGCGAACACCCGCTGGGCGCTGCCCGCGCGAGGCATGCAAATTCCCGCTGTCCCTCGTCACGGAAGCGCGATGCCCCACAGTCGATCGATCGCGACCAACGTCACGGGCTTTTTGCCGATCGCCCGCGGCAGCGGAACCGTGCGCTGTGCCACTACGATCACGGCGTCCAGCGCCTCGTTTGCGAGATAGCGCGCGATCTGTGCCCGCAGGGTTGCCGGGGCGGGGCGCCCCTTTTTGACTTCGATGCCGATTCGTCCGGCAAGAAAGTCGATCCGGCAGCGCGGCGCAAGGCGGAATTCGTGCTGGAAGGCGATGCCGGCGCGGGTCAACGCCGCCGCGATCGCCACATGCAGTTCCGCTTCCTCCGGTTGCGCCGCGACGCGCAGGCAATCGAGTGCGGCGGTCACGCGCCGAATCGCTTCATCCAGCGCCCACTCCCGTGGATGAACCCCTTCCGGCTGGTCGGAGAAGGGAGAACATTCCGGCGCATTCGCAGACAGGTTGTGCCGCGCATCTGCGGATGTGCGCTGATATGCATTGAGCGATGCCCGCTCCCGTGGATGAACTCCTTCCGGCTGGTCGGAGGCGGAAGGACGTTCCGCCGCATTCGCAGACAGGTTGTGCCGCGCATCTGCGGATGCGCGCTGATGCGCATTGAACGGCAGCGGTGTTGGGGGTGCACTGACGTCCCTGTGCAATTCGTTCAAGTTACGTCACCTCCCCTAATGCCGCGCGTTCCAGCAGCAGTGTTTTGCATAGTCATTCAGCTGTGCACAAACGCGCGTTGACTTAAAGATAAGTATACCGCGTTTGCAGCGTTTGCGCAAGTGGCATGGGGTTGTGCAGGTGTGGGATGGACTACAATCCCATTAAATTCGTCGTTTGATCGTTGACAGAGGTTGTTCATAGGGCAAAGTATGGCTGAAATCACGCCTGCTCCAGGAAGTTGGAACATGCCGTCTTGTCGGCATGGGCATTGACGTCTCCGTTTCCAAAGATCGGGCGCCGTATCGCGAAAATCCTTCGCGATGCGGCGCCCTTTTCCATACGGTTTCGTTCGTTTTCGGCTCTTGTTCAATTCAGGCACGCAAGTGGAACTTTGCACACGGAAAGTCCAAATGAAAATGTCTCGCCCGCCACGGCGCGTCCGGTTTCCGCGACGACGAAGAGCGTGCGCCGCGACGGATCATAAGCAATGTCGCTGTAACCGCCTTCCGCGGCAATCTCGCATCGCTTTGACCAGGAAACACCTCCGTCCTCGCTCTGGCGAACGGTCAGGCGCACGCGCCCTTCGTCGCGCCGGGCAGCACAGTTGACGAACCACAATCGACCGTCGCCCTGCGCCATGCCCGCGGCACAGACGGGATCCACCAACTTCTCGTCGAAGAAAAAGCCCTGCCAATCGTGAACTCCGTCCGGACTGAAGCCCACCTTGCGCGCATCACCGCCAGTTTCGTGCCGGCAGTTGATCATGAATCGTCCGTCAGGCAGTTCTGCAAGCACGGATTCGTTGGGATCCACGAAGTCCGCAGAATCCCAGATGATCTCCCCACAGCGCCACGATGCGCCATGATCATCGCTGTACAGCGTCGTCACCACGGACGGATGATGGCTGGTAATCAGCGCCCGATTGGCGCTTACCCAGACGGGAACGATCAGGCGGCCCCTAGAGGTCGTCAAACCATGTCCCGGTCCAGCGGCAAGCACCGTCCAGTTGTACCGCACGCGCAAGGGCAACAACGCCTCCGTGATTTCGCGAGGCGGCGACCATGTCCGTCCATCGTCGTCGCTGCGGCGATAAAACACACGGCGGTAGTTGCGGTGGTAAATCAGGTGAACGGCGTCGCCGTCGGCAAACAGAATGCCGTTGTGCACGGCGTCAACGCCATGCCCGAGCGCTACGATTTCTCGCTCAGACCACGTTTCTCCCCCATCTTCGCTGCGGCGCACGACCAAATCCATCGCCGACCAGTCCCCGCCATAGCGGCATTCGTAACAGATCAGCAGCGTTCCCGCCTGCGTGCAGACGATGGACGGCACGCGGTAGATCGCGTATCCACCTTCGCCATAGCGCTCAATCGGCGTCCATTTCAGCATGAAACTCCCTCCGCATCGCGCACATAGGGGACAAGCAATCCTTCCGGCATACTCGTTTCCAGGGTCGCCAACCGCTCGCAGAGCGCGACCGCTTCCGCATCGCTCAGGTCGATCTGCGGCGCGTGCATGTGTCCCGTCTCCAAGCCGCGGCGCTTCAGCCCACACTTGAACAGCGCCATATTCGCGCCCGCACCAAGCGCCTCTACAAACCGGTTGGCCAAGCGCTGCCATTTCTGCGCCGCCGCGATGTCGCCCCTCCGCCATGATTCATAGACCTTCACGAACGGCTCTGGATACACCGCGCTGACGCCCGAAACCGTGCCCGCACACCCCATCGCCAGGGCCGGGAGGAACAGCCTGTCCGCGCCCTGAACGACCTCGAAACGCTCGTCGATTTCGAGGTATTCGTACGTGCGCACCATGTCCGCCAGAGAGTACTTGATGCCCACGACGTTGGGACAGGCGTCGAGGATGCGGCGCACGACATCGCACGTCAGGTCGTTTGCCGCACACTGGGGAATATTGTAGAGGTATGCAGGAAAATCCCGCGGAATCGCCTGAAGGACGCGGACGTAATAGCGGAACATCGCCTCGGGATTTGTGCCAAAGAAGATCGGGGTTACGACGCCGATGCCGTCGGCGCCGCAATCGCACGCATGGCGCGCAAGGCGGACAGTTTCTTCCGGATCCATCGCGCCGACGTGAACGTACACCGTCGCGCGTCCTGCTGTCTGGCGAACCACCGTTTCGGCAACCCGCATGCGTTCCTCGGAGGACATCAAAAACATCTCGCCCGTAGTGCCACAGGGATACAGGCAGTGCACGCCGCGCGCCAGCAGGAATTCCGTCATCTCGCGCAGGGCGCCCACCATAACCTTTCCACTTTCATCAAACGGCGTTACCATAGCGGTCGTAACTCCGTACAGCTTCTTCATCTCGCCCGACTCCTTCATCCGATCTTGCGGCGGACGTCCTCCGCATTTGTATCGCGCAGCGGCGTATTTGACAGCGCTGAGACCGCCGCGAGCGCGCCCGCGGCTTCACCGACTTTGGCGCATGTGGCGATATAGTGGATCATCCGGCTCGCCGGCTTGCCCGTCACCACGATATTGTCCAGCCCACGCACGATCAAGCTCGCCTTGGGGATTCCCCAACCGTGCTCGTTCTGTCCACAGTGCGGATGACCGCGCACATAGGTAAGAATATCGTCGCGCTCGGAGCGACCGGCAAGATCCTCGCGGGTAATCGCGTACTCCGTAAAGTCCCCGGGCTCATCGGACATGCGGATCGCCTTGGAGATGTTGGCATAGACATCCATCAGGTGGGCATGCTCAAAGCCCGGCACATAGTCCCGGAAGAAGCGATGCATCAGCCACTGCTGCTTGCGCGCCGCGCTGATCGCGCGGGAATAGTCGCGCGGATTCGCAACGTCCACGTCCTCAAAGCCGTCGCCAAATGTCGGATAGACGCCCATGTTGTCGCGCTCATAGAAGAACCAGACGTGTTCGCCGTTGGAGCGCTTGAGCGCAGCATATTCCGGATTGTCGGCGATGGCGCGGGCCAACGTCTTCATAAAGCCGTGGATGAACAACGGATTGCCGCCGCGCACCAGCTGCTCCATCTCATTTGGATCCGCTTTCTTGCCCACCATCGGTCGCAGGAACCAGTCCTCGTCGTTCTCACGGATATACTTCAATAGCCGCATGATGTCCACGCCGCCGACGCGCACGAGCGTTCCCATATAAGCGTTGGAATGCGGAAATGGTTTGCCGGCAAACGTGCACACCGACGCGCTCTGCGAAGTATCCACGACGCGCTTTGCTTCAATGGCATACTTCGTGCCGTTCTCGCCCTGCACCACGACGCCGCGCACCGCGTTGCCGTCGAGCAGCGCGTCGATCACGGGCATCTGGTAGAGGATCTCTACGCCCGCTTCCTGAAGCAGCTTCAGCGAAACATAGCGGTAGGCATTGGGGTTGACGTACTGGTCGTTAAACGCATTCATCCACGAATCCGGCTTGCTATATGGAATGTAAGGATCCAAATCCGCCTTGTGCAGCGCCGCGGGGATGCCCTCACGCGCCATCAGATCGTAGTCGATGCGCGTAAACAGCGGATCCGACTGACCTTCCGCCAGCGCCTTGTTGAGGATCTCCCATGGAATGCCCGTGATCAACAGCTTGCCGTCGATGTCCAAAAATCCATCCAAGCCCCACGTGTCGATCTCCGCAGCCTGCCCGCCCAGCACCGCGTTGCGCTCGACGAGCATCGTCTTTGCGCCCGCGCGCGCGGATGCAAGCGCCGCGCAGATGCCCGGGAATCCGCCGCCTACGACCAGTACGTCGACGCTGGCGAGCGGTTCCGCCGAATAGATCTTTTCCATTTCTAGTCTCCCTTCCGCCCGCCGTCGTCTGGAATCGCGGCGGGCACAATCTCTTGCGCGCGTTTTTTCCGAAATTGTTTCCGATAGACGCCGGGAGAGACCGGTTCAAAGCGCCGGAAATAGCGGTTGAAACTGCTGATTTCCGAAAAGCCCAGTGCAACCGAAATCTCTTTGAGCTCCATATCCGTCTCCGTCAATAAGCGCCTCGCTTCACTCATGCGCGTGTCGTCGATCAGGCGCTTGAGCGTCACGCCACGTTCCGCCATGACCGCGCGGTCGAGCTGGCGAATGCTCAAAAACATGTGCTGCGCGACCATTTGATTGGTGATCGGCGCAGAGATATTGTCCTTGATAAAGCGCTCGATGCTCTGCATGCGCTTGCGCAGGGAATCCTGCTCCGCCGGCTCCGGGCGCTCGCAGGGCACGATTTCCCGCGCGATGGAAACCACGAGTTGGATCATCAGGTTCATCACCATCTCGATCCAACCAGGCAAGCCCTGACTGCCTTCTTGAAAAATCTGCAATAACAGGTTCGTATAACACGCGTTGCTCTTCGTCTTAAAGCAGCTCTGCCGTTCAAATGCACGCGCGACCCACGCCAGACTGCTGTTCTCCACGCCATCGAGAAACACATATCCTATGGAAAGCTTGCACAAGTCGTCGCTGCTAAAGGGAATGGCGTGAAGCGCATTGGGCGCAAAAATGACCGCTTCGTTCGGTTGAACGGAGACTTCACCGTCCCGCAACCAGTATACCTGCGTGCCGACCAGCGGCAGATGCAGTTCATAATACGTGTGCTGGTGCATATACGGCGTATAAGTCTGATTGGTCCGCTCGGTCGCCTGCTCAACATACCGGATGCTAAGGATCTCAATCGGCAGCGGCTGCGCTTCGCTGCGAAGGATCGTTGAATTCAGGCGTTGATTGCCTTTGAGAAAATCGCTTCTCTTTTCGATCATCCTGATTCCTCCCCGGTTCGTCCGCGAGCGGATCGCCGGGGCTGCCAAATAGGGGGTGGAAGCCGCCCCGGCGGCGTCCATCAGACGTATGCCGGCAACATGCGCGACACGCTGGCGCTGGGGCAGCTTCCTCGTTCAAGTTCAGGCAGCCATCTGCTCCTGATACGCGGTTTCCGCCTCGTTCAGGATTCCCGCCCATTCATCCGCTCCGAGGGAAACGAGCTCTTCGATGAAGGCATCGTATTCCTCGATCGGGCGGGTGCCCATGACGAACTTCGCAAACTCCGTCTTGGCAAGATCCCAGATCGACTGCTTGATCTCCTGGATGCGCGCATCCTGCTCGGAGCTCAGCGGCGGCAGCAGCGGGCGCTCGACGATGGTCCCGTCATTCAATTGTTCCTCATAGAAGTCATAGATATACTGCGCGGTGATCTCGTCCGGATTGGCGGACGTACGGAACACCTCGATGGTGAGGTTCATCCACGCCGGGCAGAAATAGCCGTTGTTGACACCCATGTCCGAAGACGCCTGGTAGTAAGCATCCTCCGCGTTGGCGTACTTCTCGAGGATCTCGGGCAGCCACTGCGGGTTCCCTTCTTCGTCAATGTAGTACGTCTCGCCTTCGCGACCATAGCCAAACGTGATTGCGCCCTCGTCGCTATAGCACCAGTTCAGGAACTGCACCAGCAGCTCCGGATTCTCGGTATCAGCGCTGACAAAGAAAGTATCGATGTAGTTCGTCGGCTGCTTATAGCTGCGGACCTCGCCGTAGGGATTTTCCAGAAGCGGCAGCGGCTCGAAGCGCGCATCGGGATCGATCGCCGCCAGCGCCGTGTTGATGCCGGAGGCAAAGGTCGGATTGTCGTAGAAGAAGATGAACCGACCGCTGGAGAGCTTTTCCTGCCACTCCGCCGTGCTGGTGGTCAGCCACTCCTCATCGAGCGCGCCCTGCTCAACCAGATTCTTCAGGTACAGGATGGCATCCTTGTACTCCGGCTCGATCATTCCCAGATGCCAGGCGCCCTCGTCGTCCATATAGGTGGTGAAGTCGGCGCCGAAACTGTTCATCCAGCTGTAATCGTCATCGCCGAGGATGCGGCCCGTGCCGCGTGCCGCCCAGCCGCCGACGTCATAGGTTTCGCACAGCGTGACCAACACGTCCGCCAGCTCGTCCCACGTGGTGGGCATTTCCAGACCCGCCTCTTCGAGCAGGTCGACGCGGATGAAGGGCACACAGCCCGCCTCCAGGTTCTGGTCGACGCGAATCTGCGGCAGCGAGTAGATCTCGCCGTCCACCGTCGTGCGCCAGAGTTCGGGATACTGCTCGTAATACGCCATGATGTTGGGCGCGTACTCCTCGAGCAGGTCGGTCAGGCACAACAGTGCGCCGTCTTCGACCATCTCGCGCTTGGTCATGTTGAACAGGCCGAAGATGTCGGGCATGTCGAATGCCGCGTACAGCGCGGTCATGCGGGTGTTGTAGTCGGAGCCGGGCACCGCCGTGATGTCGAGATCAATGCCCGTGCGCTCGAGAATCTGCCGCGTCGAGGCGACATCGTCCTGCACCGGAATGGCCGAGTTCTCGGCGCGCATATAGGTGATGGTGACGGGCTCTTCGGTGAGCAGTTCGCTCTCCGCAAGCGCGCCAGACATAGCGAGCAGCATGCCCGCCACAAGCAACAAGCTGATGATCTTCTTCATGATCTTTCCTCCATTTTCGCAGTCCTGGGGATGGTGCGGATCGGCCCGCGCAGATCCCGACCTCCTTTCGCCGCGCAGACCCTTCGTAGGCGGAATTATCCCTTGATCGCGCCGATCATGACGCCGCTCTTGAAGTGGCGGCTGACGATCGGGAAGACGACCAGTATCGGCAACATGGACATGATGATGATGGCATACTTTGCTGCCGATTCGGAGAGCATCTCGGCGCCAACTTCCGTCGAAGAGTTATACGTCGTCATCGCCATCGACAGCGTGTCGCCGGAAAGCACGACGTTGCGGACGAACAGCTGAATGGGATATTGGCTCTTGTCGGTCAGATACAACAGCGCGTTGAAGAACCCGTTCCAGTGACCGACCGCGTAGAACAGCACCATCGTCCAGATAATCGGCTTGGAAAGCGGCAGAATGACCGAACACAGGATGCGCACGTCGTTTGCGCCGTCGATATACGCCGCTTCCGTCAGGTCAAACGGAATGCCTTCGAAGAAGGTGCGCATGATGATCATGTTGTAGACGCTGATTGCGCCGGGAAGGATAAGCGCCCAGTAGGTATTCCCCAACCCCAGATTGGTAACCAGCATGTACGTGGGAATCATGCCGCCGGTAAAGAACATGGTGAACACCGCGCAGCGCATCAGCAGTTTGCGCCCATAGAAATCCGGGCGAGACAGCGGATAGGCGAACAACGCCGTCATGACCAGGTTGACGATGGTGCCGCTGACCGTGATGACGATCGTGTTCCAGTAGCTGTTGAGGAAGTAGGAATCCTTCATCGCCGCGCGATAGGCGCGCAGCGAAAATCCCACTGGATGCAGCGTGACCTGTCCCGTCATGACCGCGACACCGTCGCTGATGGAGACGATAAACATATAATAGATGGGAAAGAGGATCACCAGACAGATCGCGATCATCAGGATAATATTGAACACTTGAAAGATGCGATAGCCCACGCCCTTGTTCTGCCGCATGTTTTCCCCTCCTCACCAAAGGCTCGATTCGCCCAGCATCCGGCACACGCGGTTCGCAACCAGCAGCATGACAAAGTTGGTCACCGTGCTGAACATGTCGATCGCGGTCGTATAGCTGTACTGCCCGCCGCTGAGTCCTTTTCGGTAGACGAACGTCGAAATAATGTCCGAAACATCGTACGTCAGCTCGTTTTGCAGCAAAAGCACCTTTTCAAAGGAAACGCTCATGATGTTTCCGACCGCCATGATGAACATGATCGCGATCGTAGGCTTGATCGCCGGAAGCGTCACATGCACCGTCTGTTGCCAGCGATTTGCACCATCGATGACGGCGGCCTCGTAGAGTTGTTCGTCGACGTTGGTCAGCGCCGCAACGTAGATGATCGCACTCCAACCCAGCTCCTGCCAGAGGTTGGACAGCCAGTAGATCGGTCGGAACCATCCCGGGTCCTGCATGAACAGATGCGCCTCTCCGCCCACGGCAACGATCATCTGGTTGATAATGCCATCGCGCGCCAGAAAGGTCGAACACATCGAGGCGACGACCACCACGGAAATGAAGTGGGGTAGATAGCTGATGTTCTGGATGATTCGCTGTCCCGACTTGGATTGAACCTCATTGAGCAGCAGCGCAAATACGATCGGGCACGGAAATACAAATGCGATCTGCCCTAATCCCAGAACGATCGTATTGCGCACCAGCACCCAAAACGACGGATCCGCCAGATATTGCTGGAAATATTCGAGGCCGACCCACTCGCTTCCCCAGATGCCGCGCCGCACGCGAAAGTTGCGAAACGCAATCTGCAGGCCGTAAATCGGTCCAAACTTAAACACGAGAAAGTAAATGATTGGAAGCAGGGCCATCAGGTAGAGCCACCGACCGCGGATCAATTTGTCGCGCAGTTGGCTGCGCCTTGCGCTGCGAATTTTCATTTCCGTTGAGCTCATCGCGAATCATCCTCCGTTTCCGGCGCACAGCGCGCAATATTTTCTTCACAATCATGGCATTTATCTCTATACAAGCGCATTTTCGTCGCTCAATTGATGTCTTTATTGTATCGTACTTTTATCCGCGCGTATATTGCAAAACGCGACATTTGTATTGACCGATTAAGACATTGCAGCGTTCCGCGTTTTTCAGCTTTGGACCGTCAAAACTCTGATTTTCGACGAATTGCAAAATAATTCCCGAGTCCAATGGTCGCTTTTTTGTCCATCCATCCATAAATCCGCCTTCCGTGAAGGGCAACTTGCATTTTTAATCGCATTCGCGAAAATCCCGCACCGTTTCCTGAGAATTTTCATTTTTTCCCAGAGCGATTCAAAAACAGGACATGCGGCTGGTTTTCCCCGCGCTTCGACGCTCAGCCCTTTCGCGCGAAACAAAGGCGCGTAGCCATTGTCCACGCAGCCGCCAACTGACGATCGAAAACACGAACGCGCGATCGCGCAATGGCCTGCGTGTCGTGCAAGGCGCGTTGCGGGTCACGGCAAACCAGAGGTAAATCATCACTGCTCCCTCAATGGGCAGGTCATCACCGGTTCGACGCGCTTCGCCGATCCGTTGAACAAAAAACGCCGCACATTCGCGAACTGATTTCGCGAATGCGCGGCGCTGCATGCGGGCGCTCAGGCGGTCCGGTCGGCGAGATATTCCTCGAGACACAGGCCCGACCGCCAGATCTCCTCGGCGGCGTCACGCCCGACGTAGCGGTAGTGCCACGGCTCGTAGATCACGCCGGTGATGTCGGTCTTGTCCTCGGGATAGCGCAGGATAAAGCCGTACTGCCAGGCGTTCTCCGCCAGCCAGGCGTAGACCTCCTCGCTGGTGGAACTGCCCTCGGCGTTGATGTCGGCACAGATGCCGATCTCGTGCTCGCTGGTGCCGGGCAGGGCGACCCACGCCTCGGCGAGCGCGACCGCCTCGTCGTCGCCGTAGCCCTCGGCGCAGTAGTCGGCGATCTTCTGATCCATCAGGCTCTGCTGCTTTTCGCGCGTGCGAAAGCCGGAGCCGACGATCAGTTCGAGGCCATCGCTGCGCGCGGCGTCGAACATCGCCTGCAGGTTGGGATAGATGCGCCGGTCGACCGACTGACCGCCGCGCAGCTCCACCAGCTCGCCCACCACGTAGTCCTCAGCAATGGGATGGTCGCGGTTGACCAGCATCAGCAGCCATTCCTCGCTCGCCTCCACCGGCGCAAGTTCCGTCGCTTCGGGCGCGAGTTCGGCGAGGCCGACGCCCAGCGCCGTGCCCAGTGCCAGCGCCAGCGCCAGCAGCACGGCAAATCTCATCTTGCTCATCATCTCATCCTTCCTCCTTTGCGCCGTTCCGGGGCCGCCAGACCGGCGCGCCCTTCGGAATCGGACGGCTTCATTATAGCGCGTCCGGCGCTCGGGATCTTCTGTTTTCCCATGCGGATTTCTTGCAATTTCCTTGCAATCGCCGTAAGAGAGCGGCGGTGTCCAGCGAAGCCAGCTTCCCGTCGGCGCGCCGGAAAAGCCGCAGAGAAAGCGGAAACCGCCCCCGCTTTCCTCCAGTCAGGGCGATTTCCGCGGTTGTGGGTTTTGTCAGCGCTCCGACGCCTCGGCGCGATTGTAAACCGTCTGCCCCGGCGGAACCGAGTGGGTCAGCCAGACGCTGCCGCCGATGACGCAGTGGTCGCCGATGGTCGTCTGACCGCCGAGGATCGTGGCGTTGGCGTAGATAACCACGTGGCTGCCGATGTTCGGATGGCGCTTGATGCCCTTGACGGGATTGCCGTCCGCATCCAGTTCAAAGCTCTTTGCGCCCAGCGTCACGCCCTGATAGATCTTGACGTGGTCGCCGATGACCGTCGTCTCGCCGATGACGATGCCGGTGCCATGGTCGATGAAGAAGTATTCGCCGATCTTCGCGCCCGCATGGATGTCGATGCCCGTCTTTTGGTGGACGAATTCGGTCATGATGCGCGGTATGATCGGCACGCGCATCTCGTAGAGCACGTGGGCGATGCGATAGACGAGTATGGCGAAAAAGCCCGGATAGGCGATGATGACCTCCTCGCGGCTGGTCGCGGCGGGATCGCCCTCGTACAGCGCGGTGATGTCCTTCGTCAGCAGGCGGTAGACGCCGGGAATCGCCGCCAGAAAGCCGTCCGCGACGCGGTCGGGATCGAGCGCCTCGCCGCCGCCGGCGAAGCGCATCGCGCGGCGGATCTGGCGCGCCAGTTCCCAGCGGATCTTCTCCAGCAGCATCCGCTCGGACACGCACGCGCCCGAAGCGAACGCCGGAAACATGAACGCCTGCACGTCGCTCAGGATTCCCGTGATGACCTTGCGGTCCGGCAGCTCGTCACAGCCAAAGCGCGGCTGCTGCGCCATCTCGTGAACGACCTCGCCGATGACATCTCGATGTTCCATATTGACCTCCTCCCCGCCAGCGCGGGCGGTTTTCGCCGCAAGGGCGTTTCCCTATTCTTCCGGCGCGAACACGGACAGATAGCGCTCGCCGCCGTCCGGA
>CALVPU010000275.1 GCA_944353735.1 uncultured Eubacteriales bacterium
CAGGTCGCTGATGCCCTCCGTCCCGGACGGTGCAACGGGCGGCTCCGGCGCACCGCTTTCTCCCAACGACTCGAGGTCGAGCGGCTCGAAGCGCTCCGCCTGCGCCGTGTCCTCGCGCACCCAGTCATCCTGCACGTCAAGCGGCTCGAAGTCATCGGCTCGAGACCGCGCCGCGTCCTCGCGCACCCAGTCGTCCTGCACGTCAAGCGGCTCGAAGTCATCGGCATGAGACCGCGCCGCGAGGTCGCGCGCAGGGGCGGCTTCCGCAGCATCGCCCTCGCATGCCCGCGCGGGTTCCGCCATCGGCGCCTGCGCTTCTCCGCCGGACCGTCCTTCTGCCGGCAGGCCGGCGGACCCGACGGCGCTCTCCGGAGACACGTTCGCCTGCGGTTGCGCTGGCTGCGCCGCATCCGCATCGCCGTTCGCCTGCGCGCGCTGCCGCTCGGGAGCGACCGCATCCGTCTGGTCGGGGATCACGATGGGCGCGCCGCAAAACGGGCAAAACAGCATGGTGTCGAGCACCTTTTTTCCACACTGCGAGCAGAACATCGCCGTCGCTCCTTTCTCCCAACTTCAACGGGCGGGCACGTCAGAGATTGCGCAGCGCCTCATAGTCCGGATCGCCGCTGAAATCGCGCTCGGGGCCGGCGTCCTCGCCCAGCTCCTCGATGGCGAAGCGGATCTCGCGATAGGTAAAGTAGTTCAGATCCGCCGAATCCAGCTGCGCGCGCAGCGGCTCGACGGCGCGCGGATCGCCGAGCTGACCGAGCAACGCCGCCGCCAGCGCGCGGTTTTCGGAGTCCTCGCGCAGGCACTTGACGCACAGCTCCAGCACGCGGTCATCGCCGGAGGCATAGTTCGTACAGACGTCGAGGATGGTCATCTTCGAGTTCGGCGTCGCCGCGTCGTAGCGTGCGAGCAGCGCGTCGACCACGCCGGCGTCGTACTTCATCGCCATCAGCGCATCGCCCGCCATGTCTGTCAACTCGGCCTCGAACTCGTCGTCGCGCGCGCCGGCGATCAGGTCGATGTACAGTTCCCGGGACGACTCGCTGCCGATGTCGCGCAGCATCGCCAGCGCCGACGCCCGCAGCCCGCCGGAGCGCTCGCGGTCGCGCACGAAGTGCGTCAGCCGCGGCACGCACGGCTCGCCGACCGCGACGATGCGCGCGTACAGCGGTTCCGGCAGATCCATGCCGCGCTTGTCGTACTCCTCGAGGAGCTTCATCAGGTCCTTGGGATCGTCGTAGCGGTCGAAATAGCGTCCCGGCGTCTCGCCGCCAAGCCAGGTGGCCGGCGCCTCGAGCCAGGAGCGCATGATCTCATTGTAGCTCTCCTCGACCTGATTTTCCTTCAGCCCCGGGTGGAGCGCCATCCACGTGCGGGCATAGTCGTGAAATTTCTCGTCAAAATCATAGATCTTCATCGCTCGTCTCCCCTTCCACGCGCATGAACGCCTCCGCCATGCGCCGGGCGTAGTATTTCAGTCGCCGCACCGAACAGCCAAAGCGGCGCGCGACGGCTTCGGCGCGCACCTTGTGCCCGTGCTGCAGCAGGTAGCGGTAAGCCAGCGCCGCCGAGACCGTCTCGGAGTGCACCAGAGGCTCGGCGCGCAAGCCGCGGCTGCGGCGATAAACCACCCACATCATGGCGAGCACGCTCAGCGCCGAGATGTCGTAATCCGATTCCAGCACGTCGTTGGCATAGCGCACCAGCTGGCGCTCGCCGACCATCATCTGGTCGAGCAGCTCGTCCGCGTCCGGCAGCATTCCCTGTCCCGCCTCGGCGTCGACGGGGAACACCTTGTCCATATCCACGCCGCGCAGCCGCATCAGCGTGGTGACGCGCATGCGCGTCTCGGCATCGACGCCGCGGCTGAACAGTATGGCGCGCACGGCGCTCTGCGCCTCGTCGCCGTCCATGGCGGCGATGATGAACAGCGCCAGCCGGCTCAGCGAGCGATCGTCGTTTTCCGCCGCCCAGCGCACCGCGCGGCGAAAGGCCGGATCCGCCTGCCATGCGGAAGCGATGAGGTCGATGCCGCCGCCGAACAGCGACGCCAGCCGCTCGAAGCGCCGCTCGTGTTCCTGACGGGGCAGCTGGTAGGCGTAGTCCGGCTCGTTCTGCTTCAGCTGACCGCACGCGCACGCCTGTTGGTAAAAGCGCGCGACCTCGTCGTCCGGGTCGATGCGCAGGATGCGACGCCAGAAGCGCTCGACTTGATCGTCGGGCGTGCCGGTGCGATGCAGCGCCGTGGCGCGAATGTGCAGCAGCCGGCGCTCGAACGGCGCGCTCTGCAGCGCCAGGCGCGCCAGTTCCGCCACCTCCGCGTCCATGCCCGCCTCGCTGAGGGCATAGAGCAGCAGGTGCAGCTCAGTGCCCTCCGGGCGCAGCGACATCGCCCGCCGGAGCATGCGCCGCGCGTCCTCACCGCGCCCCAGCGCGATGAACACCTGCGCGGCGACGCACAGCGCGCGCGCCGACGGCGGATAGCCCTGCGCCGCGCGCGCCGCCTCGGCAAGCGCCGTCTCGCCCTCGCCGTCGAGCATCAGCGTCAGCGCGTACAGCGCGCGCATCTCGTACTGCTCCGAGGAGAGCGCAAGGCTGCGCTCGAACAGCCGCCGCGCGCGG
>CALVPU010000276.1 GCA_944353735.1 uncultured Eubacteriales bacterium
CGACGCCCTCGCTGGAGACGACATCGAAGCTGCCGCCGTGGCGCTCGACGATCCAGTTGGCGATTGCCAGCCCAAGCCCTGAGCCGCCGCTGCCGCGCCCGCGGGCAGGATCGGAGCGGTAGAAGCGATCGAAGATGTGGGGCAGGTCGTCGCGACCGATGCCGATGCCTTCGTCCTGCACGGTGAACTGCGCCCAACCGCCATCCGCGCGCGCCCCGAGGACGATGCGCCCGCCTTCGGGGGTGTACTTGCGCGCGTTTTCACACAGCGCCCGCGCGCACTGCTTGAGCATTTCCGCATCGGCGACGATGCGGACCTCCTCCGCGTCATCCCCGAGCAGACGCCATTCGTGCGCGCCGTCGATCATGGCGCTCTCCTCGCAGACCTCGCGCAGCATCGCCGTGAGCGACATCGGCTTGGGATCGAACGGATTTCTGCCGATCTCGCCGCGCGCGAGGAACAGCAGCTCCTCGACGAGCTTCTTCATGTAGTCCGATTCCGATTGGATTGCGGCGATGGATTCCTCGAGCACCTGCGCGTCGTCCTTGCCCCAGCGCGTGAGCATGTGCGCATAGCCCTGAATGACGGCGATGGGCGTGCGCAGTTCGTGCGAGGCGTCGGAAACGAATTGTGCCTGCTGGCGGTATGACTCGCGCATGCGCACGAGCAGCCCGTTAACGGCGTTTTCCAAGCCCGTCAGCTCCTGAGCGCCCGTGCGCAGCCGCTCACCGGGCTCGGTCGGGCGAATGCGCTCGATGGCGTTTTCCAGCTCGCGCAGCCGGTCCTCGTAGCGTGCGCTGTCGGCGTGCGCGCGGCTGACCGCCTGCATCTCCCGCGCCATGCGGTCGAGCGGCCTGAGCAGGCGCTGCGCCGACCTGCGCGCGCCCGCGCCGCCAAGTGCGAGCAGGACTGCCTCGATGGCGAGCAGCGCCGCGGCGCAGGGGAGCGCGGCGTCGAGCGCGGGCGCGAGCGCCGCCACGTGCCAGACGCCGTCGGGCGATTGAAAGCAGTATTCGACGCGCCCGAGCGTCTGCAGCGACCGCGGCTCCTCCCAGCGCAGGGCGCGGGAAAGCCCGATCGACCATTTTTCGCCGGCGATCGAGCGCTCCCAATGACAGGCGCAGCCGGCGAACGCCAGCGCCGCCACGGCGGCGTTGAGTGCCAGCAGCACCGCCAGCGTCCGCAGCGTCCATGCGCTTGTCACCTTGCGCACGATCGAGCGCACGCGCCTTGTCTCGCTCATGTGCCCTCCGGGTCGCGGAACGCATAGCCGACGCCGCGCACGGTGTGCAGGAACTTCACGCCGAATGCGTCGTCGATCTTGTGCCGCAGGTAGCGGATGTAGACGTCCACCACGTTTGTCTCGCCGGGATAGTCGTAACCCCAGACCTTTTCGAGCAGCCGTTCGCGCGACATCACGATGCCGCGGTTGGTCATCAGCGCGCGCAGCAATTCGAACTCGCGGTGCGTCAGGGCAATGGGCGTGCCGTCCCATGCCGCCGCGTGCCGCGCCGCATCCAGCGTCAGCGCGCCGGAACGGAGCACGCCTTCACCGGCGCCGTCGCGCGCGCCCGTGCGCAGCGCGGCACGGATGCGCGCCAGCAGTTCCTCGATCTCAAACGGCTTGGTGATGTAGTCGTTCGCGCCCATGTCCAGCCCCGCGACCTTGTCCAGCACCGCGTCGCGCGCGGTCAGGAGAAGGACCGGAACGCGGCTCGTGCGCCGCAGCCGGCGCAGCACTTCCAGCCCGTTGAGTCCGGGAAGCATCACGTCCAGCAGCACCAGCGCGAACGCGCCGCTCTCCGCCCGCTCCAGTCCCGCGCGCCCGTCGAACGCCTTTTCGACGGCGTAACCCTCATGCGCGAGCTCCAGTTCCAGAAAGCGCGCCAGTTTCTCTTCGTCCTCGACGATCAGAATTCGTTCCAATGTATCGGCCTCCTGTCTGCGCGCTTGCCGCGCGCGCTCCGGCACGGTTTCCGCCGCCGGAATTACTTTTTCTCCCGGAAACTGTCGGCGACGGTGTCGCGGACGTTCTCGGCGGCGGTCGCCGCCCGGTCCATCACGTCGTTGACGGAGCGCTTGCCGAGCTGCTCGCCCTCGAGGGCGTAGCGCAGCCCGAAGAACAGTCCGGCGACGAGCGCGAGCAGCAGCCAGATGTTGGCAAAGACCAGCAGGATGACCATCGATGTGACCGACAGGCTGAACAGCCGCCGGCCCTTGCGGCTGACGACGAAGGCGTTGGCGTTGCCGATCTCGAGGGCGCGCTGCAGCAGGGCGGCGGCGCCCGAGGCGCGCTTGCGGAAGCCCTCGTCGTCCTCGTCCGCATCGGCGCGCGCTTCGCGGCGCGTCGAGTAGTGCGCGGAGACGTCCTTGAGCCGTCCCTGACGCTCGAGCAGCAGGATGGCGTCGAGCAGGTCGCCGTTCGTCTCTTCGAGAATCGCGCGCGCCTCCGCCTCCGTCACGTTTGCCTTTTCGCAGAGCTTGGCGATCTTTTCATTTTCCGTCACGTAAATCCGCTCCCTTCGGTTGATGGCTGCATTATAGCTCGGGCGGATTAAAGGGACGCCTGAGAAAGATTAGAGCGCGATTAGATTTTGCCGGCGGATTTTTCCGCTTTCGCGCATGCCCCTGAAGGTCCGCTCCCGGCTTCTGGCGCGGCGGAAGTCCGGGAGCGGATGAATTCGCGGTCAGCCGAGCATCACCTGACCACCGGTGACGGGAATCGCCTGCCCGGTTTCGTAGAGCTGTTCGACGCAGTAAAGGATTGCCCGCGCCACGTCCTGCGGGAAGCAACCGCGGTTCATCGGCACCTTGGACATGTAATGGCGCCGCACATCCTCGACCGTCCGCGCGCCGGGCACCTTGCCCGCGTTCAGGTACTGCACGAACAGCCCGCGCTCCGGGTCCGACCACAGCGGTCCGTCGAGGTAGTTGCCCGGGCAGATCGCATTGACCTTGATGTTGTACGGGCACAGTTCCAGCGCGAACGACTGCGTCAGCCCGATGCCGCCGAACTTTGAACCGGCGTAGGCGAAGTTGTTCTTGCTGCCCTCGAGCCCGGACTTGGAGTTGATCTCGACGATGTCGAAAAACGCCTCGGGATCGGCGTCGTGCTGTGCCTGCATGATCGCGGCGGCGTATTTGGCGCAGAGGAAGTAGCCCGTATAGTTGATGCCGGTCACGAAATCGAACGTCTGCTTTTCCAGCTGCATCAGGCTGCCCGCCTTGGCGACGCCGGCGTTGGAGACCAGCAGGTCCAGCCCGCCGCAGAGCTCGACGGTGCGCCGGACCATGTTGGCGACGCTCTCCTCGTCGGTGACGTCGACCGCGACGGCGTGGGCGCGCGCGCCCAGCGCTGCGGCGACGGCGCGGGCGCCCGGCAGGTTGAGGTCGGCGATGACGACCACCGCGCCCTCGGCGTGCAGCGCCTCGGCGATGCCCTTGCCGAAGCCCTGCGCCGCGCCGGTGACCACGGCGATCTTGCCCGCCAGCCGCCCCTGACCTGCGGGGCGGTCGTGGATGTGCTCGCGGGCGAGTTGCTGCCACTTGCTCATGTCGAACATGGGAATCGACCTCCGTTCATCGTTTGGTTTGCGGTCCAGTCCGCGTCATTCCGCCGCGATGCGGCGGCCCATCCGCACGCCCATCGCGCTCGCCATCATCAGCCCGCGCGTCCAGCCGCTGGAATCGCCGAGGCAGTGCAGCCCGCGGATGGAGGTGTTGAAGTCGGCGTCCATCTTGACGCGGTTGGAGTAGAACTTTAGTTCCGGCGAGTACAGCAGCGTCTCGTAGGAGGCGAAGCCGGGCACGACGTGGTCCATTGCCTGCATGAAGTTGAGGATGTTCGTCATCGCGCGGTAGGGCATGGCGGCGGTGATGTCGCCGGCGACGGCGTCGGGCAGCGTCGGGCGGACGTTTGACTGCGCCAGCTCCTTGGCCCATGTGCGCTTGCCGTCGAGGATGTCGCCGTAGCGCTGCACGAGGATGCGCCCCGCGCCCAGCATGTTCGTCAGCTCGCCGACCTTCTGCGCGTAGGCGATCGGCTGGTTGAACGGCACGGAGAAGTTGTGCGAGCAGAGGATGGCCAGGTTGGTGTTTTCCGATTTGACGTCCTTGTAGGAGTGCCCGTTGACGACCGCCAGATTGTTGTCGTAGTTTTCCTGACTGACGAATCCGCCCGGATTCTGGCAGAACGTGCGCACCTTGTTCTTGAACGGCTTTGGATAGCCGATCAGCTTCGATTCGTAGAGCACCTCGTTGACGCGCTCCATGATCTCGTT
>CALVPU010000277.1 GCA_944353735.1 uncultured Eubacteriales bacterium
GCTCGAGCGCACGGCGGCGGGCGTCTTTCGCATCGAGGACGCGCTGACCCGCGAGGACATCGAGCGGTTGAGCGCGGCGGGCGCGCTCGAATCGGCGCTGCTGCCGCTGGACGCCCCGCTGGGGCACCTGCGGGCGATCCATGTCGGCGATATCGCGCGGCATGCGGTGGTCAACGGCAATCCCCTGCGCCGCGAGTGGCTGGATGCGCCAGCGCCGGCGGGTGAGACGGTGCGCGTGTACCTGTCCGGAATGTTCGCCGGCATCGGCGTCGGGCTCGGGGATGGATCGGTGCGCTTTCGCGCCATGATGCTCGAAAGGCCGTGAGCGCAAAGTGCCGCGCTGGCAGGGGCGCGCGCCGTTCATCAGCCGCAGTTGTGCGCCGTGGCGTTCGCGGAGCAGGCGCTGATGGCGAGAGGGCGCCGCTGTGAACGCTGCAGGATGGGCTCAGATGCGCTTTGTCCGAAGAAAGCGTGAAGGCGTGATGCGTTCCCGGCGCGCCTGAAGAGGGCGTGCGGGGAATCGAAAAAATGAAATTCGCCGCGCGGCGGCGCGGGAGGACGGTTGGAAACGGAAGATGAAGGTGATCGCCTCTGCGGAGGCCTTTGAGGGAAGCGCGTCTGTCGTGGCGCTGGGAATGTTCGACGGCGTGCACATCGGGCACCAGCGGCTCATCCGCGAAGCGGTGCGTCTGGCGCGGGCGTTGGATGCGCAGAGCGTGGTCTGCACGTTCGACCGGCATCCGCTGAGCGTGCTCTGCCCGGAACGGGCGCCGCGCCCGATTCTGCCGCTGGAGGAAAACCTGGCGAAATTCGCGGCGCTCGGCGCGGACTGGGCGCTGGTGACGCCGTTTACGCGCGAATTCGCCATGACGCCGCCGGAGGACTATCTGCGCGCGCTCGCCGCGCGGCTGCACGTGCGCGGCGTGGTCGTGGGAGAGAACTACACCTTTGGCAGGGGTGGGCGCGGCGACGCGGCGATGGTGCGCGCCATGGCGGCGGAATGCGGCTATTGCGCGCGCGTGGTTGAGCCAGTGCGCGACGGCGGGGGCATGATCTCCTCGACGCGCATCCGCGGCATGCTCGCGCGTGGAGAACGGGCACGGGCGCAGGCGCTGCTGGCGATCGCGCCGGAGGACGCGGCGGGGAGGGATCGCGCATGAGCCGTGCGGAACGGGTAATCCTGACGAACATGTGCATGGTGACGGACGGTCGCGGCAACGTGCTGATGCAGGACCGCGCCGATCCCGGCTGGTCGGGGCTGGTGTTTCGGGCGGACACGTGGAGCCGGGCGAGGCCATCGTGTCGTCGCTGGTGCGCGAAGTGCGCGAGGAGACGGGCGTGACGGTGCTGGATCCGAAACTGTGCGGGCTGCGCCAGTTCTGGACGGAGGCGGGCGAGCGCTACATCGTGTTCCTGTTCCGCGCGACGCGGTTTGAGGGCGCCCTGCGCTCATCCGACGAGGGCGAGGCGCTGTGGCTGCCGCGCGAGGGCCTGCTCGAGCGCCGCTGCGTGCCCGGATTCGCGGACATACTGCGCGCCTTTGAGGACGATGCGGTCAGCGAGATGTTCTGCGCCGGCGGGCGGACGCAGTATCTGTGAAGATTTTGCGAAATGCCGGATTGCCCGTTTACAAACCCTGCAACGTATGGTACAATAGTTTGCGTGGCAAAATATGCTTGCCGCCGCCGTGCGCTCAGTTTGCCGAACACTCCGACGGCTCTCTTGGCGGACGGGGAAAAGGAAAGAGGAGGAAACCGCCATGGAGATCAACAAGAAGGAAATCATGGAAGCCTATGCGCGCCACGAGGGCGATACCGGCTCCCCCGAAGTGCAGATTGCGCTGCTCACCGCGCGCATCAACCACCTCAACGAGCACCTGAAGGTGCACAAGAAGGATCACCATTCCCGCCGCGGCCTGCTGCTGATGGTCGGTCAGCGCCGTGGTCTGCTGGACTACCTCAAGAGCACCGACATCGAAGCCTACCGCGCACTGATCGCCAAGCTCGGCCTGCGCAAGTAAGCGCCGGGTTTCTGCGAGGGGTGCTCCATCGCCGTCGCCCGGGCTTTCGCCGGTGCGGCGGCGTTTTCTGAATCGAAGATCTGCCGGGTTCCGCTGCGGAGTGAGCGGGACAGCGCGCGCGGACGCCAGGATGCGGAAAGAATCGTTCCGCAGGCGCGCGTCTGCGCGCGATGAACGGGGAGGCGTGGCTTCCCAAAGTAGGGTGCGCCGCCGTTTGGCGCGCCCGCCTGAATGCGTTTCACAATACAACGATCTATAGACAGAACCCACAAGGAGGGCAAACCATGTTTAAGAGCTACACGATGGAGCTGGGCGGTCGCCCGCTCACGCTGGAATTCGGCAAGTACGCCGAACAGGCCAGCGGCTCGACCTTTGTCCGCTACGGCGACACCTGCGTGCTGGTCAACGCCACCGTCGCCGACACGCCGCGCCCGGGCATCGACTTTTTCCCGCTGAGCGTGGATTTTGAGGAAAAGCTCTATTCCGTGGGCCACATTCCCGGCTCGTGGAATCGCCGCGAGGGTCGTCCTGCGGAGAAGGCCATCCTTACCTCCCGCCTGATCGACCGCCCGCTGCGCCCGCTGTTCCCGAAGGGCATGCGCCACGACGTGTCCGTCGTCGCGACGGTCATGTCCGTCGAGCAGGACAATGCGCCGGACATTCCGGCGATGATCGGCGCTTCCGCCGCGCTGGCGGTCTCGCAGATTCCGTGGGCAGGCCCGATCGGCGCGGTCAACGTCGGCTACGTCGACGGCGAGTACGTCATCAATCCCACCGTCGCGCAGCGCGAGGTTTCGCTGATGAACCTGACCGTCGCCGGCACGTCCGAGGCGGTGCTGATGGTCGAGGCGGGTGCCAAGGAGGTCTCCGAGGAAGTCATGCTCGGCGGCATTCTCTTCGCGCATGAAGAAGTCAAGAAGATCGTCGAATTCATAGGCGGCATCGTCGCCGAGATCGGCAAGCCGAAGAAGGAGTTCCCGCTGCAGCTGCCGGGCGAGGACGTCAAGACGGCGGTGCGCGAGTACGCCTACGACAAGGTCGAGTGGATGTTCGAGACCTTCGACCGCAGCGAGCGCAACGCCCGCGAGGAGCAGGTCAAGGCCGAAGTCGGCGAGCACTTCGCCGAGCAGTTCGAGGGCCGCGAGACTGAGGTCGGCGATGCGCTGTACGCCATCGAGAAGGAAGTCATGCGCCGCCACATCATCGACAAGGGCGTGCGCCCCGACGGTCGCAAGCTGACCGAGGTGCGCCCGATCTGGTGCGAGGTCGGCGTGCTGCCGCGCACGCACGGTTCCGGCGTGTTCACCCGTGGGCAGACGCAGGTCATGACCGTCGCCACGCTGGCGCCCATGTCCGAAAAGCAGATCATCGACGGCATCGGCACCGAGGACAGCAAGCGCTACATGCATCACTACAACTTCCCCGGCTACTCGACCGGCGAGGCGAAGCCGATGCGCAGCCCCGGTCGCCGCGAGATCGGTCACGGCGCGCTGGCAGAGCGTGCGCTCGAGCCGATGATCCCGCCGGTGGAGGAGTTCCCGTACTGCCTGCGCCTGGTCAGCGAGGTCATGTCCTCCAACGGATCGACCTCCCAGGCGTCCGTCTGCGGCTCCACGCTGGCGCTGATGGATGCCGGCGTGCCGATCAAGCGCCCCGTCGCCGGCGTCGCCATGGGTCTGATCAAGGACGTGGAGAACACCGGCAAGGTCGCCGTGCTGACCGACATTCAGGGCCTGGAGGACTTCCTGGGCGACATGGACTTCAAGGTTGCCGGTACCGCGCAGGGCATTACTGCCATCCAGATGGACATCAAGATCAAGGGCATCGACGAGGCGATTCTGCGTCAGGCGCTGGCGCAGGCGTACGACGGTCGCATGCACATCCTCGGCAAGATGCTCGAGGTGCTGCCCGCGCCGCGCGCCGAGCTGAGCAAGTACGCGCCCAAGATCATCCACTTCATGATCAATCCGGAGAAGATCGGCGAGGTCGTCGGTCCGCGCGGCAAGACGATCAACAAGATCATCGAGGAGACCGGCGTCAAGATCGACATCGAGGACGACGGCAGCGTGTTCATCGCCACCGAAGACGCCGACGCCGCGAAGCGCGCCCGCGCGATCGTCGAGGGCATCGCCAAGGACCTCGAGGTGGGCGACGTGTTCACCGGCAAGGTCGTGCGCATCATGACTTTCGGTGCGTTCGTCGAGTACGCGCCCGGCAAGGACGGCATGATCCACATTTCCAAGCTCGCCAACCACCGCGTGGACAAGGTCGAGGACGTCGTCAGCATCGGCGACACGCTCGAGTGCCGCGTGGCGGAGATCGACTCGCAGGGCCGCATCAACCTCGTGCGCAACGACATCGTCTACGACGACGAATCCATGCCGGTGCGCCGTCCTCCGCGCCGCGATGGCGACCGCGGTGGACGCGGCGACCGCCGTGGCGGTCGCGGTCCGCGCAGGGACTGAGCGCTTCGCGCGACGCCGCTTTCCGAATGAAAATGGGCGCAAAATGGGCATACTGTGTATGTCCATTTTGCGTATGAGGAGAAAATGTGATGAATTTTGATCAGATCACGCTGAGCAACGGGCTGCGCATCATCGGCGAGCGGATCCCGCACTTCCGCTCGGTGGCGGTGGGGATCTGGGTCGGCTCGGGTTCGCAATTTGAGACGCCCGCGGAGGCGGGCGTGAGCCACTTCATCGAGCACATGGTGTTCAAGGGCACGAAGAAGCGCTCTGCGCGCGCGATTGCCGAGGAGATGGACGCCGTGGGCGGCATGCTCAACGCATTCACCGCCAAGGAATGCACCTGCTTTTACGCCAAGGTCGTCGACGAACACCTGCCGCTGGCAATGGATGTGCTGGCGGATTTGGTCACGGCGCCGACCTTTGACGCGGGCGAAATGGAAAAGGAAAAGGGCGTGGTGCTCGAGGAGATCGCCATGGCGGAGGACACGCCCGAGGACCTCGCGCACGAATTGCTGATGCTCGCCAACTTTGGCGACCAGCCGGTGGCGCGACCAATTCTCGGCAACGCCGAGCGCATCGCCTCATACGCGCGCGAGGATTTGGTCGCCTACTGGCGCAGGATGTACCGCCCGCAGAACGCCGTGCTGGCGCTGGCGGGCCACTACGACTGGGACGCGGTCGTGGCGCTGGCGCAGCAACTGCTCGGCGGCTGGTCGCCCGAGGGTTTCGAGGCGCGCGCGTGCGCCATTCACGCGGTCGCGCCGACGGTGCTCGTGCGCGAAAAGGACATCGAGCAGGTGCACATCTGCCTCGGCTATCCCGGATTGAAGCGCGACGATGAGCGCAGCTATGAGGAAGCGCTGTTCAACAGCGTGTTCGGCGGTTCGATGTCGTCGCGGCTGTTCCAGAAGATCCGCGAGGAGCGCGGCGCCGCCTACACCGTGTACAGCTATCCCAACGCCTACAGCGGCGCGGGCATGTTGTCGGTCTACGCGGCAACCAATCCCGACGCCGCCGTCGAGGTCTGCGACATGCTGCGCGAAGAGGCGCGCAAGCTCGCCGAGGAGGGCATGACTGAGCAGGAATTCACGATGGCGCGCGAGCAGCTCAAGGCCAGCTACATTCTCGGCTCGGAATCCGCCAGCGCCCGCATGCAGTCGATTGGTCGCCGCGTGCTGCTGATGAACGCGCCGCGCACGGAGAGCGAGGTCATCGACCGCGTGAACGCGCTGCGCCGCGACCGCGTCAACGAGCTGATGCACGAGATGCTGTCCGCGGAGCACTCGATCGCGCTGGTGGGGCGCGGCGCCGGCGAAATCGCCGAAAAGATTGCCGCCAGATGAGATGCGGCGCTCCCGATATGGAGCCTGATGCGGAGGTGGAATCGCGATGTTTCGAGAGATGCGCAGAAAACAGCAGGCGCTGGATGCGCCGGAATGCGAAGCGGTGCTCGACCGCGGCGCGACGGGCGTGCTGGCGGTGCTCGGCGATGACGGCTATCCCTATGCCGTGCCGCTGAACTATGTGCGCGTGGGCGGCAAGCTCTACTTCCACTGCGCGAAGTCCGGGCACAAGCTCGACGCCATTCGCCGCGAGCCGAAGGTGTCCTTCTGCGTGATCGACTGCGACGAAGTGGTGCCGGCGGAATATACCACCGCCTACCGCAGCGCCATTGCCTTTGGGCGCGTGCGCGAGCTGGAGGACGGCGAATCCAAGCGCCGCGCCGTCGAGGCGCTTGCCCGCAAGTACGTTCCCGACGACACGCCGCAGCAGCGCGCCGACGCCATTGAGGGTTCGTGGAATGCGCTGTGCATGCTGGAGATGACGATTGAGCACTTGACCGGAAAGGTGGGCACGGAGCTCCTCAAGCGCCGCTGAGCGCGGCAGAAGGCGTTCCGCACACGAAGAGCAAGAGCCGGGTCCGCGCCAATTTCATGGCAGCGGATCCGGCTCCTTTTGTTTATGTGGTGTTCGAGTTTTATCCATGTATCCATGTGCAGCTTTTGCCGGTTCCGACGTTGGCACAGGCGCCAGAAGGCGCGCACGGAAGCGAAACGAGTGACAGGCGCGCGATTGTCGCAGCATGACGTCCATGCCTTGCGCTTCGCGCAGGCGGCATCGGCCCGCCCGGCGCACGGTCGCCGGCGCTTGCTTCCAGAGGCGGACGCCCCGCTTCGATTGCGTCCTGCCCATTCCGCTGTCGCGCTCAGGACGCGGATCTGCCTGCCCTCGCTGCGCTGACAGGCGCGATCGCGCGCGCTCGTCCACGCCTCGAAGGAATTGCCGCGCGCAGCAGAACTTCGGCGCGCTTTCAGTCGTCCACGGGCTCGGCGGTGGGGGTGTTCTGCGGGGTGATGGATTCGGCGGCTGTGTTCGCGCCGCAGTGGGGACAGACGTAATCGCTCGCTCGCTCGCCTACAATCCAGAAGGGTTTTCCGCACGCCGCACAGCGTGCCAGCGCGCGACCGCCGCTCGGGTGGAGCAGGTGCAGGTGGTCCGCAGCGTCGTAGGCGTCATCGCCGAAATCGCCGTCGTCATCGTCGTCCTCGAGGTAGTCGAAGTCCGAGTCCTCGCTCTCCATGGCGGAGAGGTCGTCGTCGATGCTTTCCACGTAGTCGTTCAGGTCATCGAGCAGCTCGTCGACGGCGTCCACGCGGTCGGAGAGGTCGCCCAGAAGCTCGACGATGCCCGTCCACAGCTTGCCATTAGCGGAGTCCTTGTCAAACGACATGCCCTCCAGCAGCCCCTTCAGGTAGCCGACTTTCTTTCCGGTATCCTCCATGATTCCACCTCCAAATTGCAACAATGCGAGCAGTGCGGGGGATGCCCGACCTGCTCGCGTGAGATGCGCGGATTACGCGCGACCGAGGTACTCGCCGCCGTTGCGGGTGTCGATCTTCAGCACGTCGCCGATTTCGATGAACAGCGGAACCTGCAGCGTCAGACCGGTCTCAAACGTGGCGGGCTTGGTGGTGTTCGCGGCGGTGTCGCCCTTGAAGCCGGGCTCGGTGTTGGTGACCTCCAGCTCGACGAAGTTCGGCGCCTGCACGCTGAAGGGCTGTCCCTTGAAGAAGCGCACGGTGACGTTGGTATTTTCCTTGACGAACTGGATGGAATCCTCGACCTGCTCGTGGGTCAGCGGCAGCTGCTCGTAGGTCTCCAGATCCATGAAATAGTAGAAATCGCCGTCGTTGTAGAGATACTGCATCTCCTTGGTCTCGATGTAAGCGCGCTGGAACTTGTCCGTGGGGTTGAATGTGCGCTCGATGACAGCGCCGGTGACGATGTTCTTCAGCTTCGTGCGCACGAACGCCGCGCCCTTGCCGGGCTTGACGTGCAGGAAGGAGACGATGGTCCAGATGCCATTGTCCATCTCAAAGGTGACGCCGTTTCTGAAATCCGAAGCATTGATCATGGGGAAACTCCTCCTCAAAAAGTAGTCGTCGGTATGCGCGCGTCACAGCTCGATGAGCTGCTTCGGCGCGGTGATGGGGTTGATGAAGCCGTCCTGCGTTAGTATCGCCATGTCCTCGATGCGGCATCCGCCGACGCCGGGGAGATAGACGCCCGGCTCGACGGTGACCACGTGACCGGGGACGAGCACGGTCTGATCGCCACGCGCGAGGCGCGGTTGCTCGTGGATGAACAGCCCGACGCCGTGACCGAGGCTGTGACCGAAGGCGCCCGGATAGGCTTGATCGAGGAAATCGCGCGCGATGCGGTCGATGTCGCCGCAGACCGCGCCGGGACGAATGGCGTCCAGCGCCATCAGCTGCGCGTCGAGCACGCGCTGGTACATCGTTCGCAGCTCCTCGCGCACGTGCCCGAAGGCGACCGTGCGCGTCATGTCGGCGCAATAGCCGTTGACCGTCGCGCCGAAGTCCAATGTCAGCAATTCGCCCTCGGCGATGACGTGATCCGACGGCGTCGCGTGCGGCAGCGAGCCGTTGACGCCCGCGGCGGCGATCGTGTCAAAGGCGGGCTTTTCGCTGCCCAGCTCGAGCATTGCGAAGTCCAACAGGATCTGCGCCTGTTTCTCCGTCATGCCCGGCTTCAGTTGCCCCAGCAGGCGGTCAAACGCCTGACAGGAGATCGCGGCGGCGCGGCGGATGCAGTCGATCTCGTCCGCGTCCTTGATCATGCGCAGCTGCTGCGGAAGCTGCTTGAGCGGCATCAACTCCACGGCGGTGAGCGCGTCGTTCAGCCCGGCGTAGGCGTCGTGGGTGATGTAGTCCGTTTCCACGGACAGCTTGCGGATGTTGTAGCGGTCGCACAGCGCCTTCACCACTGCCGCCTCGGTCACGCCCTGACCGGTGCGCAGGCATTCACATTCGGGCGCTTGCCGCTGCGCCTGCTCGACGTAGCGGAAATCGGTGATGATGACCTGCGCGGCGTTGGCGATGAACGCGCATCCCTCGCCGGTGTAGCCCGTCAACCAGCGAATGTTCTCCGGGCGGTGGATCAGCGAGGCATTGCCGGGCAGCGCCTTCAAAAAGGTTCCACAGCGGTTCAACTTGCAGCCTCCTCCAGCGTTCGCTGTACATACGTCCCAATTATACCACAATTCCGACCGGTTTTCCAGTTATAAGTTTGGAAAAAACAGGCTTGGTCAACGCAATTCGCTCCGGTACGCTCGATGGCAAAGGTTATGCGCGCCGGCGGCGAATCCAGTCATCAGATGTGTCCCGCAGATGGACCGGTCAGCGCGCCGCCTGACGCGGGAAGGGCGCCTTCTTGCCCGGCGCGCCGCAGCGATGAACGGCTCCTTGTCCATATCTGAGCTGCGCGCGCCGGCGAGCGGACGGTATCCTTTGCCGTCCGCGGAAGCTTGACTACGGCGCGGTTCCCAAGCGGTGCGCCCGCATTCGGGAGCGCTTGGGAAATGTCGCCATCGAAGCGACTGATTTGGAAACGGCTGCACTGCGATTCCTTTGCCGCCTCAGCGGATCACGATCTTTGCGCCGGGACGCACCCAGCAGACGGCCTGGCGCATGGCGTCGCGGGGAATGGCGATGCAGCCGGAGGTGCTGTCCTTGCCGGCGGCGCAGTGCAGGAAGATGCACGAGCCCTTGCCGGCTTCGCCGGATGCGTTGTAGTCGATGAACAGGCAGTAGTCGTAGTAGCCGCCATAGTTGATCAGCACCTCGTCGCCGGACTGCGGCGCGCGGTCGATCCAGCGCGTATCCACGAGCTGGTTGTAGTACTGGGAACCGGAAGTTCCACACCAATAATGGTATTTCGTCACCTACAAATAGGGGAGGTTTGCGCCGGGATCGGGCGCGATGCCAAACGCAGCGCTCAGGTTGTAGGTGCCCGACGGCGTGCGCCCGTCGCCTTCGCGCGTTTTGTCGATGCCGTTGCGCCCGACAAAGCCCTCGGTTTCGTACAGCTGCGTCCAGACGCCGTCGATTTTCTCGTGGAAGCTGACGGTGGCGCGGGAGCCGCCCTCATAGTCGACGAGCACAATCTGGTCGGTCTCACCGGCGCACTCGAGGTCCGCGGCAGCGCTGCCGGCTGGCGTCTGCGGAGACGAGGGGAAATCGGGAAGCGCGGAAAGGCTGTCCGTCACCGTGATGGGCACAATGCCGACAGCGCCGTTAAAGCGCAGTCCGAGGAGCGTTGTTCCCGGCGCGACGGCGGTGACCTTGCCGGCAGAATCGACGGTCGCCACGCGCGAATCGGCGGAAGCGTATTCCAGCAGTGGATTGTAGGGCAGGGCGTACTGCGCGCCGGAGGCGAGCGAGATCGCGCGCGGCAGCACGACGGCGCCGCAGACCGCCCACGCGCCGTCCGCCGCGGCGCCGATGATGGCGATGCCCTCTTCGACGGCGGTCAGGCGATTGCCGTCCATGCGCGCGACGGCGGGGTTTGTCGACGCCCAGTACAGCTCGTCGAGCGAGAGACCGGACAGTCTCGGGACCAGCGCGAGCGAGTCGCCTTCGTAGAGGAAGCCGACCTGAATGGGAAAGTTGATGCTGGCTGCGCTCGCGCCGAACGGCAGCGCCGTCAGCATCAACGACAGTGCGAGCAGGCATGCCAGCGCCTTGCACGCTGGGGTATGGAAGGGAAAGGTGCGTATGAGTGTCTGCATGGATGCGCTCTCCTTATCTTTTTCTCGTCATCGGGCGGCTGTGGACACAAACGCCCATTCCATTATACACGGCGAATGTGACCCGGCGAGGAAGACGGGAAAGCAAAAATCGGAAGAAAAAGCGACAAAAAAAGCCCGCGGGTTCAAACCGGGCTTCTCCCGCGGCGCGCGCCAACTTCTGCTTATTGCTGCTGCCTTCCGACCCTGACAAGATTCACAGCATGACGCCGCACGGGACCCAGTCATCATCACCCACGGACCTATCCATTATAGCACATTTGCGCCCGGATGGCAAGGGCAGTTTGAACTTTTTTACGAAACGGATCTGTTTGCCTCTTCGATGCGTTCACGAAAGCGCCTCCCAATGGGCAAGAGGAGGCTCCGATCACTTCTGAGCGTGACCGGAGTTCAACGTCAGGATTGGTCCGGCAAACGGGAATTGGTGAGTTACCAATCTCTTTTCCGAATAGCCTCCTCCATGTCAATAGGGATGTTGAACCACTCCAGAATGTAGGCTACGGTAACGCCGATACAATCTCGGGCCACCGTTTCGATCTCGCTGTCGTTCTCGTCAAATTCCTCCTGAAGATCATTGATGCCGCAGACTGCCTCATCCAGTATTCCCTGTATTACTTCGGTGTCGGTTTCACCGCTCTCCAGCAGGTCAATTACCTTCTGGAGCCCGTCCTTAACCTTATCTACCAGGAAATTGGGATAGTATCCGTCTTTGTACATCTCGTCCAGCAATTTATAATCCGGGTCGAATGCTTTCATTTTTCTTATTCTTTCAAATTTCAATTTATCGCGCTCGCTGCGACCATTACAGTGTAACGCAAAACTATGAACGTGTCAATTCCCGCAAGCTGTCAGACTGTCCCAAAACTATGGAAGAGCGCGAGAGAGCCTGAGCTCTTTCGCGCTCTGATCGTCTCCGGCGGCTCGCGGAAATGGGCGGCGAAGCCTTCGGGAAATCTCTTCTGCCGCTTACGGCAGCGGGTTGCCTGCGGCGAGGTAGAGCCTGTACCACTCCGGTCGGGTCAGGTGCACGCTGCCGCCGGCGACGGCGTCCTTGAGGTGCCGCGGGTTCATGCTGCCGACGATGGCTTGGATGTTTGCCGGATGGCGCAGGATCCACGCCACGGCGATGGCGGCGTCGCTCACGCCATACTTTCCGGCGATGTCCTTGAGCGCGGCGTTGAGCTCGGGATAGCGGTCGCTTCCGAGGAACATGCCCTCGAACATGCCGTACTGGAACGGGGACCACGCCTGAATGGTGATGCCCTTCAGGCGGCAGTAGTCGAGCACGCCGCCGGAAAGCACCTGCGCGTGCGCGGAGTGGATGTTGACGTTCATGCCTTCGTCGACGAGGATGGTGTGGGCCACGCTGAATTGCAGCTGGTCGATGAGGATCTCCCCGGGCATAAGGCGGTTGAGCAGCTCGATCTGCGCGGCGTTTTCGTTGCTGACGCCGAAGTAGTGGACCTTGCCCTGCGTCCGCAGGCGCGTGAAGGCTTCAGCCACCTCTTCGGGTTCCATCAGCGCGTCGGGACGGTGCAGCAGCAGCACGTCCAGATGGTCCACGCCCAGGCGCTCAAGACTGCCGTCCACCGCCTCGAGGATGTGTTCGCGGGAGGCGTCGTAATGTCCCTTGCAGATGCCGACCTTGTCCTGAAGGATGATCTTCTCGCGCATCCACGGATTGCGCCGGAGCACTTCGCCGAACAGGCGCTCGGATTCGCCGCCGCCGTAGATGTCGGCGTGGTCCACCAGATCGATGCCGCTCTCGAGCGCGGTCATGACGACCTTTTCTGCGTCCGAAACGCTCAGCCGCGCCATGCGCATGGCACCCAGCGCGACGGTGCTGGCCTCGAACCTGTTGCCGATTTTGATTCTCTTCATGAATAACGCTCCTTTGTCAGCTCTTGACGGCGCCCGCCGTCAGGCTGTTGATGATGCGGCGCATGCCGCAAATACCAGAGAGAAGTTCGAGCGAATGGCTCGAGGCGCCGAACGCTCATGGAACCGGGCGCATCCGGGAATGCCCAGCTTCCGTTAGGCGCGGCAGAAACTTTGGTGCGGGTGCCCTCAAGCGTTTCCGACGTATTCGCCGTCTTCACCGCGCTTCGGATAGCCTTCGCCCGGATAATAGTATTCATAATCGGGAATGCGGTCGCGGTAGGGCCCTGCGACGTCGGCGATGTCCTCGACGCAGTCGCCGATGATTCCGCTCGCGCCGCTGGCGAGGTATTTGCGCATCTTATCCATATTGCTCACCGACCAGACGTACACCGGCAGGTCAACGCTTCGCGCGATGTTCAGAAAGCGCGAGCTGGCCATGCTTTCTTCGACGGCGAGGAAATCGGCGTTTGGGTTCTGGTCGGGCATGCCGAGCGCGCCGAACGCGCAGTAGCCGATCCAGTATTGCGGTCGGATGGACT
>CALVPU010000278.1 GCA_944353735.1 uncultured Eubacteriales bacterium
GTCGGACTCGGCCTGTTCCGTGCGGGTATCCGTCTTTGCGGCGGCGTCGGATTCGGCTTGCGCCGTGCGGTTGCCCGCTCTTGCGGCGGCATCTATTGTGTTTTCGGTATGGATGGATGAGATTTCAGCTGCCGGGACCATGTCCGTTGCGGGAACGCTTGCGTCCGGCTGTGCCTTGCCGGTACGCGCGGAAGGCAGTTCAGCGGACTTCGCCTTGCCCGCGCGGCGATTCGCCCTTGCGGCGGCGGCGGACTCGGCCTGTTCCGCGCGGGTATCCGCCCTTGCGATGGCGTCGGATTCGGCTTGCGCCGTGCGATTGCCCGCCCTTGCGGCGGCATCTATTGTGTTTTCGGTATGGATGGATGAAATTTCAGCTGCCGGGACCATGTCCGTTGCGGGAACGCTTGCGTCCGGCTGCGCCCTTCCGGTACGCGCGGAAGGCAGTTCAGCGGACTTTGCCTTGCCCGCGCGGCGATTCGCCCTTGCGGCGGCGTCGGACTCGGCCTGTTCCGTGCGGGTATCCGTCTTTGCGGCGGCGTCGGATATGGCTTGCTCTGCGCCGTTATCCGTCCCTGCGGCAGCGGACGTGACTTGTGCTGTGCCGTCGTTGGCGGAGGATGAGGCGCCGGTTTGCCCTTTGGCGGCTTTTGTTCCGGACGCGGCGGCGTGTCCGGCAGGCTTCGCGCGCTGCGCGCGGCGGCGCTGTGCCGGCGGTTCGGCGACCGCGGCGGGTTTGTCCATCCCGGATTGCGCCGCCGCGTTCTCCCGGACGCTGCCCGCAGTGCGCGCGGATACTTCCGCCGCGCCTTCGCGGACGCCGTCTGATGCGCGTACAGGCGCTTCCGCCGTGCCGTTTTTCAGCCTTTTCGGCGCGTGGACGGAGGAAGGTTCTCCCTCTGCCGCGCCGTTGTTTTCGATTTCCCCGGTCGCGCGCGGCGCGCTCGACCGTCCCCCCGCACGTTTTCCCGCGCGCGCCTGCGGCTCGGACGCATCCGATTCCGCGGCGTTCCCCTCGCGCCCATTCGTCTCCGCGGCGCTGCCGAGCAGCGCTTGAACGATGGATTCCTTGTTCGCACCGCCGGGCAGTTTCAGCTGTCGTTCCTTCGCCAGCTTGCGCAGTTCCACGACGGTCATGCTGTGCAGGGTCTGATAATCCATAGGTCACCTCCGTATTCAGCCGCGCCGACCGTGCGCCGCACGGCTCCGCGCCGGTTCCCGCTGCGGGAAGCCGCGTCAATCGGACCTGCGCGCCACGGCGAGGTCGCGCGTGACCGCCTGTTCCACCCAATGGGAAAAGTGCAGATAGGGTTCGCCGTCCAGCGGCTCGAGTCCCGCGCGCGCCATTGCCTCGCGCACCGCGTCGGGCTTGAGCGTCTGCGCGTTGAACGACACCGCCACGGCGCCGCCGGGCCTGAGCGCCTCGCGCCACTGTGGCAGCGCCTGCGCCAGCAGCCGTTCGATGGAACCGCCGTGGGCGGCGTGCTGCACGCCGTAAGGAAGATCGCAGGCGATTATGTGATACGCGCGCGCCCCGAAGGCGTCGCGCACGCTCGCGGCGTCGAGCTCGAACAGCGACAGCGAAGATGTGTGCTTTTGCCGGAAGTTCTCCGGCGTGTCGGAAAAGCGAAACCGGACGCCGGGCGCGCTCCTGCGGCCCGGAAGGGTCAGCGAGCTGCGCTCGACGGTGTGCTTGAAGCGGTGGTATTCGAGATAGCGCTTGAAAAACTGTTCCGCCTCGCGGAGGTCGCCGCGCTGGACGTCCGAACCGGCGCACGTCCAGCCGCGGTTGACGCCGACAAACAGCGTCGTGCCGCGACCGCACATGGGGTCCAGCAGCTGCACCGGCGTTTCCGCGCGCCAGTAATCGCTCGAGTAGAGCGCCGCGTTGACCAGCAGCTGCGTGAACAGTTCGTTGGTCTTGCCCTTGTACTTGAGGATGCCGGGCAGGTCCTCGCCGAGATACGGCGCTTCCCGACCGGCAAGGGGGACGAGCGCGCCGCCGCCGTCGGCAAACAGTCCGTAAAGCAGCGAGTGTCCGCGGATGGCGGCGATGGCGGCGTCGGGCAGCGGCGCGGCGCTCTCCAGCGCGATCGCGGGCATGCCCAGCGCATCGGACGCGCGTGCCTGCGCATCCGGCGCCACGCGCCCGAGCATCAGCGTCAGCTCGCCCAGCGCCAGGCGCAGCGATTCGTTTCTGTAGCGCGCGTTGGCGTGCGGCCACAGAAGTAGGGTATATTTCATGCTTTCATTCGTCTCCAGATACAGGGGCCTGTGCTGCAATTCTATGCGCGCGTGTGGCAAAACATGCGAAGAGTGAACCGGAATTCCGTAAAAAGGCGATGCGGATGACTTTCCCAGAATCAGAAAACAGCCCCTTTGGCAAGCAAAGGGGCTTCATTGGCATTAATACTTGCGCTTACGGGCGGCTTCCGCCTTCTTCTTGCGCTTTACGCTCGGCTTCTCGTAATGCTCTCTTTTCCGCGCTTCGGCGAGAATGCCATCGCGGGCGGTCTTCCGCTTAAAGCGACGCAGTGCGCTCTCCAATGATTCATTGCTTCCAACGTGTACCTCGGACATGTGCTTTCCCTCCCCTCGCGATTAAATGGCATACGCCAATGTAGCATGGGGTTCGCCACATCGTCTATTATACCTCATCCACCCGAGTCTCGTCAAGTTGTGTAACAAAGAATTTCAAATCTTCACAATCTCGCCACAAGGCTGCGGGGTCCCCAGAGGCGGCGATCACGCCATGGCGTCCGCCAGTTGGCGCCCGCCCATCAGGTGGATGTGCAGGTGACCGACCGACTGCGCGCCGTTCTTGCCGCAGTTGCTGACAATGCGGAAGCCGTCCTGATCGACGCCCTCCTGACGGGCAATCGTCTGGATCGCGGCGAGCAGGCGCTGCATCGTCTCGCCGTCGCAGGCGAGGATGTCCGGCATGTGCTTTTTCGGCATTACCAGCACGTGCACCGGCGCCTGCGGGTTGATGTCGCGAAACGCGAACACCCATTCGTCCTCATAGACCTTCGCGCAGGGAATCTCTCCGGCGATGATCTTGCAAAACAGGCAATCCACGGGTCTCACCTCCCATTCGGCGCCACCGGTTCTCCGATGGCGAGCGTGCCGTCGGCGCGAACGATGCGCACGCGGGCGAAGTCGTTGGGCTGCGCCGCGGCGCGCACGCGGACGTACTGCCCGGTATAGCCCTCGGCGAGACCGTCGCCCGCCGCGCGCTCGAACAGCACTTCCTGAATCGTGCCAACCATATATGAGACGTATGAGGCTTCCATTTTGTTCCCGAGCTGAATCAATTTTTGTGCGCGCGCCCGCCGCACAGCTTCGGGAACCTGATCCGGCATGGCGTCCGCGGCGGTGCCCGTGCGGCGCGAGTAGGGGAACACGTGCATGCGCGCGAAGCCGCAGCGCGCGGCAAACGCTTCCGTCTCGGCGAATTCCGCCTCCGTCTCGCCGGGGAATCCGGTGATGACGTCGGTGGTGATGGCGCAGTCCGGCATGTGCCGGCGGAGGGTTTCGCAGGCGGCGAGGTATTCCTCCGGCGTGTAGCGGCGGTTCATGCGCCGCAGCACCGTCGCGCTGCCCGACTGCAGCGAGAGGTGAAACTGCCGTGCCAGTCCCGGCAGCTCTGCCAGCGCGGCGGCGAAGGCGTCGTCCACCACGCGCGGTTCCAGCGAGCCCAGC
>CALVPU010000279.1 GCA_944353735.1 uncultured Eubacteriales bacterium
GGCAAGAGTTTCGATTCCTGCGCGCTCTCCGTTGTATTTTGGATGTTTCTGCTTAGATTTCGGGGATCTTGATCTCGATTTCGCGGCCAAGCTCGGCGGACTTGCAGATGCCGTCGATGATCGCCTGATTGTAGAGGATCTGGCTCGACGGAACCGGCGCCGGCTTGCCTTCCTTGATGGCGTCGAGGAAGGAGCGGATCTTCTTGTAGAACAGACCGCTGAACACGTCGTCGCCCGACTTGATGATCGGGATCTTGGTCTCGACCTGCGCGCCGGCGACGTCGGTGTACAGCGTCATCTCGCCGCCGACGGTGCCGTTCCAGCATTCCGTGGAGGGGATGCGCAGCGCGCCCTTCTTGCCGAAGATGATCGTGTCGCCGGGCGTGTCGACGTGCATCGCCCACGCGATGCGGAAGTCGAGGATGATGCCGCCTTCGAGGCGGATGAATGCTGCGGCGAAGTCGTCGACGTTGAAGCGCTTGGCGTTCTCCTCAGCGGAGTGCTGCGCGTCGGCATACTGGTACATGGGGTTGGTGCCGAAGAAGTTGGAAGTATAGCCGGTGACGGTCAGCGGCTTGGGATAGCCGATGGCGTTGAGCACCATGTCCAGCGAATAGCAGCCGATGTCGCCCAGCGCACCGATGCCGGCGGTGTCCTTCTCGATGAAGGTGCTGTTGGGGATGCCGCGGCGGCGGCCGCCGCCGGTCTGGATGTAGTAGATCTCGCCCAGCGCGCCGGACTCGACGATCTTCTTGATCATCTTCATGTTCTCGTCGCCGCGCGGCTGGAAGCCGATGGAGAGCAGCTTGCCGCTCTTCTTCTCGGCGCGCATGACCTCGACGGCCTCGTCGAGCGTCACGGTGAAGGGCTTCTCGAGCAGCACGTTGACGCCGTGCTCGAGCGCGTAGATCGTCGGCGCGGCGTGCTGCGTGTTGTAGGTGCACACGCTGACGGCGTCGAGGTCCGGCTCGTTGTCGATCAGTTCCTTGTGGTCGCGGTAGAAGTGCACGCCTTCCACGCCGTAGCGCTGCATGAACTTCTGCGCCTTGCCGTCGATGAGGTCGGCGGCGGCGACGATCTTCACGTCGGGCATCTGCAGATAGCTTTCGATGTGGGATTCTGCGATCCAGCCGGTGCCGATGATGCCGACCTTGAGGATGCGGGAGGTGTCGATCGCCTTCGCTTCGACGCCGGGGGTGAAGTTGCTCAATACGGTATCTGCCATGGGGAACACTCCTTTCGGATTGCTGGTACAGCAACATTATAGCACAATTCTTTCGTTTTTTGCACCCATATTTGCAGATTTTCCTCAAAAAACGTGCAGTTTTGGGCGCACTTTGTGCAGTTTTTCTTACCGTTCTGCGCGAGGACGATTTACAGCGGGAACAAAGTGTGGTATCATGTTGGCAGATACTGTTGTGGAGGAATGTGGTTTGAAAGTCAAAAACATGACTGTGGGGCGACCGACCAGACTGATCTTCGGCATCGCCCTGCCGCTGATGCTGGGCAACATCTGCCAGCAGCTGTACACGGTCGTCGACGCGAGCGTGGTCGGCATCGGCATCGGCATGTCGGCGCTGGCGGCATTGGGCGCGGCGGACTGGTTCAACTGGCTGTTCGTGAGCATGGCGCAGGGCATGGCGCAGGGATTCACGATTCCGATGGCGCAGGCGTTCGGCGCGGAGGACTATCCCGAGCTGCGCAGGTGCGTGGGCAGCGCGGTCATTCTGGCGGCGATCGCCAGCGTGGTCATCACGGTGCTGGCGATCGTGCTCATCCGTCCGGTGCTGTCGCTGCTGCAGACGCCATTGGACATTCGCCCGATGAGCGTTTCCTATCTCACGGCGCTGTTTGCCGGATTGCCGGTGGTGATGGCGTACAATCTGCTGGCGGGCATCCTGCGCGCGCTGGGCGACGGGCGCTCGCCGCTGTATGCCATGATCGTGGCGGCGGTGACGAACATCGCGCTGGATGTGCTGTTCGTCATGGGCTTTCACTGGGGCGTGGCAAGCGCGGCGGTGGCGACGGTCATCGCGCAGCTCTGCTCGTGCGTGTTCTGCCTGTTCCGCCTGCGGCAGGTTGAGTTTCTGCGCCTCAGACGCGAGGACTTCCGCCTTGCGGCGGAGCGCTGCAGTCATCTGATCCGCATGGGCTTGCCGGTCTCGCTGCAAAACGCCATCATCGCTGTCGGCGGCATGATCGTGCAGCGCGTGGTCAATCCGCTGGGCGTGACGTTCATCGCCGGCTATACCGCCACGAACAAGCTCTACGGCGTGCTCGAAGTGGCGGCGATCTCCTATGGCTACGCGATGTCCACCTATTCGGGTCAGAATCTCGGCGCGCGCAAGATCGAGCGCATCGGCAAGGGTGTGCGCGCGGGCGTGATCACCGGCGTGCTGACCGCGCTGGTCATCGCCGCGGCGATGTTCCTCTTCGGCGAGCAGATCGTGGGCATGTTCATCGACGCCGCCGAGGCCAACGCCGCCGAGGCGACGCGCATCGCCTGCGAGTTCCTCTATGTGATGAGCGCGTTTCTGCCGGTGCTGTACGTGCTGCACGTCATCCGCTCTACGCTGCAGGGCATGGGCAACGCCATCATGCCGATGGTCTCCGGCCTTGCGGAATTCGTCATGCGCACCGGCGCGGCGCTGCTGCTGCCCGCGCTGATCGGCTACTGGGGCGTGTTCTACGCCGAGGTGCTCGCTTGGGCGGGCGCGGACGTGATCCTCATCGCCAGCTTCTTTGTCTCCTATTCGCGCCTGCGCCGGCTGTATCTGCCGGCAGAGCGGGCGAAGGAAGCGCAGTCAAAAAAATAGTTGAAATATTGAACTAAATGTTGTACAATGGTTTCGGGGGGAAATCTAAAAACAATCCGAGGAGGTCCTTGTGCGAATTCTGATCCTGTCCTGCAACACCGGCGAGGGGCACAACGCGGCGGCGCGCGCGATGAAACAGCGCATCGAGTACGAGGGGCACGAGGCGGTGCTGCTGGACTACATGCGGCTCAAGAGCGAGCGGGCGTCGCGCGTCGTCAGCAACGGCTACATCAACGCCGCCAAGTATGCGCCGCGCCTGTTTGGGCTGGCGTATTCGCTGGCGTTGAAGATCAGCTCGCCGCGGCGCAAGTCGCCGGTATACTGGGCGAACCGCTTCATGGGCAAGTACCTGCGCGCTTACCTTGCCGAAAACGACTTTGACGCCATCATCATCACGCACCTCTATCCCGCCGAGGCGTTGACGTATCTCAAAAAGCGCGGCGAGCTGCGGCAGAAGGTGATGGCGATCGCCACCGATTACACCTGCATCCCCTTCTGGGAGGAGACCGACTGCGATTGGTACATCGCGCCGCACCGCGGCCTGATTCCGGAATACGTGTCGCGCGGCATCGACGAGCGCCGCCTGCATCCCTGCGGCATTCCGGTGGCGATGGAATTCGCGCGCCGCGAGGACGCGCGCGAGGCGCGCAGGCGGTTGGGGCTGGCGGTCGATGCGCCGGTCTATCTGATCATGGGCGGCAGCATGGGATTTGGCAAGATTCAGGCGTTTGCCAACGCGCTGTGCCGCATCAAGCGCGAGGAGGAGCAGGTGGTCATCATCTGCGGCAACAACCGCCGCCTGCACCGCTTTTTGAGCAGGGAACTGGCGTCGCTGCCCAACGTCCACGTGCTGGCGTTCGTCGGCAACGTCTGGGAATACATGGCGGCGTGCGACGTGCTGTACACCAAGCCCGGCGGGCTGACCTCCACGGAGGCGCTGGTCGGCAACGTGCCGTTCATCCATACCGCGCCGATTCCCGGCTGCGAGACGCGCAACCAGCGCTTCTTTGCGCAAAACGGCCTGAGCCTGTCGGCGAAGGGCATTCTCTCCCAGCTCGAACTGGGACAGATGCTGATGGAATCCGAATCCGAGCGCGAAAAGATGCGCGCGCAGCAGCGCGCCTTCGCCCAGCCGGACGCCTCGGCGCAGATCTTCAGGCTCATACAGCACGAATGCGAGGTGCGTCCGTGAATCCCTATCTGTTTTACGCCATACTGGGGTATTTGCTCGGCGGCGTGCTGTTCGCCGACTATCTGCCGCGCTGGCTGCGGGGCGTCGACGTCGCCGCCAATGCCGACGACGGCAATCCCGGCACGTTCAACGCCTTTGCGCAGTGCGGCGCGCCCATGGGCATGCTCGTGCTCGCCTGCGAGTTGGGCAAGGCATTTCTGCCGGTGTTCGCGGCGGGACGGCGCTTCGGCATGGAGGACCGGCTGTTCGCGCTGGTGATGCTCGCGCCGGTGCTCGGACACGTCGTTCCCATCGCGCGCCACGGGCGCGGCGGCAAGGGCATTGCCGCATCGTTCGGCGTGCTGCTGGCGCTCGCGCCGGACATCCGTCCGGCGGCGGCGCTGGCGATGTGCTATGTGTTCTTTTCGGCGGTGCTGCGGGTGGAGTCGCACCTGTGGCGCACGGTGGTGACCTATGCGGCGTTTGCGCTGCTGGCGCTGCTGCGCTTTGAGGTGAGTGCGATCCGCGGCGGCTGCCTGCTCATCGCCGCGCTGGTGATCGCCAAGCACCTGCTCGCGCGCCCCGAGGGAGAAACGTTCTCGATGCGCTGGTTCGGGCGCCGGACGGCGGGATAGTTCCGCGCGCCGGAACCGTACGACCGACTCTTTCGCGAGGTGAATATCCATGAGCAATCCGGAGACGAAGTACACCGTCGAGCGCGCCAATGCCGAAGTGCGCGCGCACGCGCCTGCCGTGCGGCGCACTCCCTACGCGCTCAAGTACCACATCGCGCCGCCCTGCGGCTGGATGAACGATCCCAACGGACTGTGCCGCAGCGGCGGCCGCTACCACGTCTTTTACCAGCACTATCCCTACGAGGCCAAGTGGGGACCGATGCACTGGGGGCATGCCAGCAGCGCCGACCTCGCCCACTGGCGCCACGAGCCGGTGGCGCTCGCGCCCGACCAGCCCTATGAAGAGGGCTGTTTCTCCGGCAGCGGCATCGACGATGGCGGCGTGCTGACGCTGATCTACACCGCGCACGACGAGCGCAAACCGTTCAAGGAGACGCAGTGCGTCGCCCGCAGCCGCGACGGCGTGACGTTCGTCAAGTCGCCGAACAATCCCGTCATCCCCGCGCCGCCGGCGGGCTGCTCCGCCGACTTCCGCGATCCCAAGGTCTGGCGGCAGGGCGACCGCTGGATGCTCGTGGTCGGCACCGCCCGCGGCGACGACGGCTGTGCGGCGCTGTTCGAGAGCGACGACCTCGAGCACTGGCGCTACAAGAGCATCCTCTGCGCCAGCAACGGTGCCTACGGCACGATCTGGGAGTGCCCGAGCTATTGCCGCGTGGACGGTCAGGACCTGCTGCTTGTCTCGCCCATCGGCATGGAGGGAAAGGAGCACAAGAACATCGCCATGTTCGGCGCGTTCGATCCCGAGGCGGGCACGATGCGCATCGACCGCTGGCAGGATCTTGACTATGGCGGCGACTTCTACGCCGCGCAGGTGCTCGACGACGGCGCGCGCACGCTGCTCTTTGCATGGATGGACATGTGGAACCGCGACTATCCGTCCGCAGCGGACGGCTGGGCAGGCGCGCTGACCCTGCCGCGCGAGCTGGCGGTCCGCGGCGGCAAGCTGCTGCAGCGTCCGCCGCGAGAGCTCGAGGCGCTGCGCGAGGCGGTGCTGGCGGACGGCGGCGACGCGGCGGCGCTGAACGGCGTCGGGGGCGACGCCTACGAACTGTGCGCCGAGATGAAGGCGTGCGCGGGCGAACTCGAATTGTCCGACGAAAGCGGCGGGCTGCTGCGCGTGACGCTCGAAGGCAACCGCGTCATCTTTGCTCAGGTGGGCTGTGCGCCGGTCGAAGCGCCGCTGACGCTGCCCTTTGATGGCGCGGAGATCCGCGCGTTCATCGACCGCTGTTCGATCGAGTGCTTCGTCAACGGCGGCGAGGCGGTCTATACCTGCCGCGTCTATCCGCGCGGCGGTCGCATCTCCTGCGCGCTCAGGGGCGAGGCGCGCCGTGCGCGCGCGTGGGCGCTGGGCGATGCCTTCGAGGCGGCGCCGTGCTGAACATCGGCTGCCACCTGTCCTCGGCGAAGGGCTATCTGCACATGGGGCGCGAGGCGCTGTCGCTCGGCGCGAACACGTTCCAGTACTTTTCGCGCAATCCGCGCGGCGGCGGCGCGAAGGCGTTCGATTCCGGCGACGCCGCGGCGCTGACGGCGCTGGTGCGGGAGAACGGCTTTGCGCCCATACTGACCCATGCGCCGTACACGCTCAATCCCTGCGCAGCGTCCGAGCCGACGCTGGCGTTTGCGCGCCGCGCCCTGCGCGAGGACATCGAGCGGCTGGAGGCGTTCCCGGACGCGCTGTACAACCTGCATCCCGGCTGCCATGTCGGACAGGGGATCGAGGTTGGCGTCGCGAAGATCGCCGAATCGCTCAACGGCGCGATGTTCGCGGGCATGCACACCACCGTGCTTCTGGAGACCATGGCGGGAAA
>CALVPU010000280.1 GCA_944353735.1 uncultured Eubacteriales bacterium
CCGCAACGGACATGGTCCCGGCAGCTGAAATCTCATCAATCCATACCGAAAACACAATAGATGCCGCCGCAAGGGCGGGCAATCGCACGGCGCAAGCCGAATCCGACGCCGCCGCAAAGACGGATACCCGCACGGAACAGGCCGAGTCCATCGCTGTTGCCGCAAGGACGAATCGCCGCGCGGGCAAGGCGAAGTCCGCTGAACTGCCTTTCGCGCGCACCGGCAAGGCGCAGCCGGACGCAAGCGCTCCCGCGACCAGCGCGGTCCCGACAGCTGAATTTTCATCCATCCATACCGAAAGCACAATAGATGCCGCCGCAAAGGTTGTCGGCAGCATGGAACCGGCTGAATCCAACGCCTCTGCACAGGTCATCAACCGTACGGGCAAGGCGCAGCCGGAAGGCAAGCGCGCCGTCAACGCCGCAGCGGACGCAATGCGTTCCGTTCGCGCGCATCCTGTGCAAAGGCCGATGCCCGGCGGCTCGTCCGGCGATGCCGGCACCGCCTCCGCCCCTGCCGCGCGCCCCAGCGATGCCGCCGCGTCCGGCGCTGCAGGCGAGCCGCGCAATGGCGCGTCTTTCCACGGTCGGCGTGCGCAATATGCCGGCGACGCATACGGTCGCGGCGCTGGTCCGCGGCTGCGTCCGGGCGCGCGTCCGCCGCAGCAGAGCGGCTTCCGTGCCCAGCCGCACGCTGTCTCGCAGCGTCCGGGCGGGCGCTCTGACGGCATGCCGCGGCTGCGCGCGGACAGCGGGACCGTCCGGCACGTGCCTGTCGAGCCACGTCCCGGCGACGCCGTCCGCAGGGACTTCGACAGCTGCTCCGACGAAACCAATCGCCGCTTCGACAACCGCTCCGAAGAGACCAATCGCCGCTTCGACAACCGCTCCGACGAAACCAATCGCCGCTTCGACAACCGTTCCGACGAGGCCAATCGCCGCTTCGACAACCGCTCCGACGAGGCCAATCGCCGCTTCGACAACCGCTCCGACGAAACCAATCGCCGCTTCGACAGCCGCTCCGACGAAACCAATCGCCGCTTCGACAGCCGCTCCGACGAGGCAGCCGCGGAGGGCGCGCGGAATCGCGAGGGCAGCGAGTTCTCGGAGACCTCTTACGTCGGCGAATTCTCCGACGGCGCGGGGCTGTTGGAGATTCAGCCGGACGGCTATGGCTTCCTGCGCGCGGAGAACTGCCTGCCGAGCAGCCGCGACGTGTACGTCTCCATCGCCCAGATCCGCCGGTTCAACCTGCGCATGGGCGACTACGTCGAGGGAAAGACCCGCCCGCAGCGCGAGGGCGACCGCTACAGCGCGATGATCTACATCAGCCGCATCAACGGCGAACCGCCGGAGGCGGCGCTGAACCGCCAGCGGTTTGAGTCGCTGGTCCCGCTGTATCCGAACGAACGGCTGCGGTTGGAGAGTGCGGCGAACCACGACCTCTCGCTGCGCCTGATCGACATCCTCGCGCCCATCGGCAAGGGGCAGCGCGGCATGATCGTCTCGCAGCCGAAGGCGGGCAAGACGACACTTTTGAAGAAGATTGCCAACGCCATCTCCGAGAACAATCCCGAGGTGGAACTGATCGTGCTGCTGATCGACGAGCGCCCGGAGGAAGTCACCGACATGAAGCGCTCGATCCGCGGCGAGGTGATCTACTCCACGTTCGACGAGGCGCCGGAAAACCATGCCCGCGTGTCCGAGATGGTGCTGGAACACGCGCAGCGCATGGTCGAGATGGGGCGCGACGTGGTGATCCTGCTCGACTCCATCACGCGGCTGGCGCGCGCGTACAACCTCGTGATCCCGCCGACGGGGCGGTCGCTGTCCGGCGGCCTCGACCCGGGCGCGCTGTACAAGCCCAAGCGCTTCTTCGGCGCGGCACGCAACATCGAAAACGGCGGCAGCCTGACGATCATCGCCACGGCGCTGGTGGACACCGGCAGCCGCATGGACGACATCATCTACGAGGAGTTCAAGGGCACCGGCAACATGGAGCTGCACCTGGACCGCAGGCTGTCCGACAAGCGCATCTTTCCGGCGATCGATCTGGTCCGCTCCGGCACGCGCCGCGAGGAGCTGCTGCTGACCCCCGAGGAGCTCGAGGGCGAGTATTCCGCCCGCCGCATGCTCTCCAGCGGCAACGTCCAGCAAAACGCCGAGCTGCTGCTGAGCCTGATCGAAAAGACCGCCGACAACGCCGACTTCCTGCGCCGCATCAAGGGCTGGCTCAATGTCTACGAAAAGGAAGGCTTCTCCATGGGCGGAAAGTGAACAGGGAGGCGAGGAACCATGGAACGCTGGGACGCATACGACGCGGACTTTCACCGCGTCGAGGGCAAGTCGCTGGTGCGCGGCGAGCCGATTCCCGACGGGCTGTACCACATCGTCTGCGACGTGCTCGTGCGGCACACCGACGGGAGCTATCTGCTGATGCTGCGCGACCCGCGCAAGCACAGCGGCGGCATGTGGGAAGCGAGCGCCGGCGGCTCCGCGCTGCAGGGCGAAGCGCCGATGGCGTGCGCCGTGCGCGAGCTGCGCGAGGAGACGGGGTTGTGTGGGCGCATGACCGAAGTCGGGCGCACCGCCAGCGCCCGCAACCACACGCTGTACGTCTGCTACCTCTGCGAGACGGACGGCGACAAGGACGCCGTCACACTGCAGGACGGCGAGACCGCGGATTACCGCTGGGTCAGCCGCGACGCGCTCGCCAATATGCCGAAAACCGAACTGGTTACGCACCGGATTCAGAATTTCATCGACGAGCTGCGCCGCCCGGACGCCGGTCAAGCGGAATAAAAGGCTTCGACACACAAAGCGCTTCCAGCGCGCCGGTCAAGGCGCAAACGCAAAAATCGCCACGACAATCGAAAGGATTCGTGGCGATTTTTGTGTTTCCATCAGCAGCCCCGCATGCTGCGGTCGCTTGCGGCAGGCCGACAAAGAGACCTCTTTTGACAAGCCGATGCCGGTCGAAGGGAAATTTGCTTTCTGGCCTGCAGGCTTTCTCATCGCTCTGACCGATTGACTGCCTTGTCAGCATGCGGTCGGCTTCCCCTTCCGCCGTTTCATGTCCGCCGCGCCCCTGTTCCCCGATTCGCCCGCGACCTCCGCCGCCGGCGGGCGCTGTGCCGGCGTGTCCGCATCGCCTGCGCCCTGCGCTGCGCGCAGCCAGTCGTCGAGCGTGATCTGCTGGTCCAGCACCTCGCTGCGCCGGCGCTGCCGGCGCTTCACGCTCTCGCGCAGGCGGTTCAACTCCTCCTCGCGCTCGCGAAGGATGTCCTGATAGATCTGCTCCTGCGCGCGCTGCTCGCGCGTGAGCCGCTCCACCTGCTTTTCCAGCAGCCCGGCGCGCATGCCCGCCGCCGCGGCATCGCGATCCGCCTCGGCGCGGCGCGCCTCCGCCCGCCGGGCGCGGTCGTTCGCCTCGACCTCGCGCGCTTCCGCCGCCGCAACCGCGTCCTCCAGCGACTCCGCGCGCAAGCGCTCGCCGTCCAGCGCCTGCCGCAGCGACGCGAACGCCCGGATGCGGCGCTCGTTTTCGTCCCGCAGGGCGCGCAGCTCGCGGCGCTCCGATTCCCGTCCAGCGTCGGATTTCCGTGCCTGACCGCGCAGCAGACGGCGCTGCCGCGCGCAGACCGCCGCCAGTGCGGCGCACGCCGCCGTCAGCGCGGCGGAAAGGATTATCCACCCATACAAGATCCGCACCTCCTTCGCGCATTCGCTCCACTCGTTCCATTATAGCATAGATCGGCGCGCGGTAAAAGCGCTTTTGTCGAAACATCGCCCGGCTGCGGCGTGCGCGGGACGATTAAATTTTGCAGCGAGCGCCGCGGGCTATTGTATTTTTGCCTCTTTTGCGGTATAATCATGTATTGTAAGCGCCCGTGGCCTAGTGGATAGGGCATCTGACTCCGACTCAGAAGATCGCACGTTCAAATCGTGTCGGGCGCGCCACAAGACCGGCTGGTCGGGCGCTGCGCCCCGCCAGCCGGTCGCTCTTGTCAGGCGCTTTCCAGCGAGACTTGCGCGCGCGGGCGAAACATGGTATAATGGCGTCGTCCGCGGGCAAAGGGGCGCGCCGCCCCGGGACCCGCGCCGCAGGGAACGAATCGGAAAGGAGCGCGTATGAAGAAGAACCAGAAGCTGGTCCGCGCGCTGGCGGTGGTGCTGGCGCTGCTGCTGGTGGGCGGCACGGTGACGTCGGCGGTGTTCGCCGCGCTGGCGGAAGAAACCGGTTCCACCGAACGCGACCGGTATGAGATGAACATCACCTATCTGGAGGACCAACAGGCGCTGCACATCACGCAGCGCCTTGTCTATCACAACCGGCAGTCGTTCGCGCTCGACCGGGTGCTCTTCAGCGCCGCGGGCAACATGTACCGCCGCGAGAGCACGCTGATGTACGACGCGCAATCGCTGACCGAGGTGTTCCCCGAAGGATATGCGCCCGCGGGCATCGACCTGATGCGCGTGGCGCTCGGCGGCGCGGACGCCGACTGGGGCTATCTCGACAGCGCCGAGACGGTGCTGCGCGTGGCGTGCCGCCTCGAACCCGGCGCATCGGGCGAATTCGTATTTGAATACTACCTGCTGCTGAGCCGCAACCGCTCGATGCTCGGCGAATTCGACACCGATGTGCGGCTGAGCGGGTTTTATTTCGCCCCCGGGCTGGTCAACGAGGACGACGAGGAGTTCGTGGTCAACGTGCCCGTGCAGCACACGCGCTGGCTGCTGACCACCGCCGCCGACTATTCCGTCACCCTGACGATCCCCGACCTCTACCTTCCCGCCGCCACGGGCAGCGAGACGCTGCTGGGCACCGAGGGTCACACGTCCACCTGGCGGTTCGAGGCGCAGAACGTCCGCGAATTCGCGCTGTCGTTCGGCAAGCGCTGGCGTGAATTCAGCGCGCAGACGGAGTCCGGCGTCACGGTGCGGCTGCTGACCAACCGGCGCGGCGACGCCGGCGCGCCCGACGCCGCCGTGGAAACCATCGAACTGTACGAATCGTGGCTCGGCGCCTTTCCGCTTGCGCAGATCGATCTGGTGCAGTCCGACTACCCGGTCGACGCGCTGAACTTTCCCGGCGCGATCTGGCTGCCGGAAGCGCTTTTCGATTCCGAAAAGGCGATGGCGCGGGTGCTGCGCTTCTGTCTGGCGCAGCAGTACGTCGGCATGCGCGCCTACCCCGAGCCGGTCGCCAACGCCTGGCTGTCCGACGTGCCGTGCAGCTATCTGGCGCTGCTGGCGGTCGAAGAACTGGAGGGCTACGACGCCTTCCTCGAAGCGCTCAACGACGAGGTGCTCGACGCGCTGCACATCACCATTCCCGGCGGCCTCACGATCACCACCGGCGCGGACCTGTTCACGCCGGACGAATACGCGCTGATCGTGCGCGGGCGCGGCACGGTGGTCATGCACGAGCTGCGGCTGGCAATGGGCCGCGAGGACTGGATCGCCGGCCTGCGGAACTTCTACGAGATGGGCCTGGACGGCAAGCTGCTCGGCGAGCGCGACTACGTCGCCGCCCTCGACGAAGCCACCGGCGGCGACTGGGAAGGCTTTATCGCCGACTGGCTGTTCAACGTCGGCGACTACGTCGACCAGCAGGTCGAATTCTACGAATGAACGGCGCGCCGCGCCATCCCCGCGGGCTTCCCCCGCGCAAACGACCCTTGCTCCGCCCGAAGCGGAGACGTCTGGAGGAATCGACATGCGTTCCACCCATCTGGCAATCGGAGAAATCGTCCGCCCGCAGGGCATTCGCGGCGAGCTGAAGCTGCGCCCCATCACCTGCGACCTCGCACGCTTTGAGGGATTGCAGACCGCCTATCTCAAGCGCGGCGACGCCTTCGAGGCGATCCACCTGACCGTCAACCGCATCGCGCCGGACGCGGTCTACCTGAGCGTCGACGGCGTCGGCGACCGCAATGCCGCCGAGCGCCTGCGCGGCGAGATGCTCTACGTCGACCGCGCCCACGCCGTGGCGCTCGACGAGGATTCGTCGTTCATCTGCGACCTGATCGGCCTTCGCGGGCGCGCGACCGACGGGCGCGATCTCGGCGAACTCAAGGACGTGCTGCAGCCCGGCGGCAACGACGTATACGTCTTCCGCGGCCCGCTGGGCGAGGTGCTGGTTCCGGCGCTGAAGTCCGTGGTGGCGGGCATCGACCTCGACGCCGGCGAAATGCTGCTGGACGCCGGGCGGCTCGACGAGGTGGCGGTGTTCGATGAAGATTGACATCCTGACGCTGTTCCCCGGCATGCTCAAGCCCA
>CALVPU010000281.1 GCA_944353735.1 uncultured Eubacteriales bacterium
TGACGCGGTCGCTGGGGCGGGATCGGGTGTGTTTCGTCGCGGACGCGGCGCGCAGGGAGCGCTATGCGCGCGAGCCCGCGACGGTCAATGGCGTGCCGTGCGGCTTTCGCACGATTGACCCCGGCGATCCTGCGCCGCCGGACGATCTGGTAATCTTCGCCGTCAAGGGACCGGCGCTGGCGCGGGCCATGGACGACGCCGCCCGCCGCGTCGGACCGCGGACGGCGATGATCTCGCTGCTCAACGGCATTGCCAGCGAGCGCGAACTGGAGGCGCGCTTTGGCAGGGACCGCGTCGTCTATTGCGTCGCCCAGGGCATGGACGCCGTCAAGCTCGGCGGCGCGCTGACCTATTCCACGCCCGGCGAGCTGTGCCTCGGCGCGCCGGACGCCGCGCGCGTGCCGGCGCTGGACGCCGTCTGCGCGCTGTTCGAGCGCGCCGGCGTGCCCTTTGTCCGCGAGGCGGACATCCTCCACCGCATGTGGGGCAAGCTGATGCTGAATGTCGGCGTCAACCAGACGGTGATGGTCTGCGAGGGCAACTACGGAACGATTCAGGTGCCCGGCGCGCCCCGCGAGCGCATGATCGCCGCGATGCGCGAGGTGATGGCGCTGGCGGCGCTCGAGGGCGTCGCGCTGACGGAGGACGATCTGCGCTTCTACCTCGGATTGCTCGACCGGCTCGATCCCAGGGCGATGCCCTCGATGCGGCAGGACGGCCTTGCCCGTCGGCGCAGCGAAGTGGAGCTGTTCGCCGGCACGGTGCGCGCCCTCGCCGCCAAGCACGGGTTGCCCGTGCCGGTCAACGACGCGCTCTACGCGGAGATCAGGGCGCGCGAGGCGGCGTACTGATCGAGCCGCGCGAGCGGTCGCAGGCGCGGCGCCGCCGGTTGGCATGCGCAGGAGGGCGGCGCGCGGGGAAGCGCGGGGTGCGGCTGCCATTTCCAGGCGCAAGCGGTGCGCAAGAAGGGCGGCGCGCCGCGGGGGATGGTCGAAGGCGCGCCCTTGCGCCGAACACGGAGGAGGTGAACGCGGGTGGAAGCGCTGTCTGAGGCGATGCGCGCGCCGCTGTTCAGGGGGATCGCGCCGGAGGAGTTCGCAGCGATGCTCAACTGCATCGGCCCGCGCACGGCGCAGTTTCGCCGCGGCGAGATGATTGCCCTCGAGGACGCGCGCATGCGGCAGATCGGCATCGTGCTGTCCGGCGCGGTGGACATGGTCAAGGAGGACTTCTGGGGCAACCGCGCGCTGTTGGCGCGCATGGGGGCGAGCGAGCTGTTCGGCGAGACGTTCGCCTGCGGCGAGGACGACCGTCCCACGGCGACGTTTGTAGCGGCGGAGGATGCGCGCGTGCTCTTCCTGCCCTTTCACAAGGTGATGCGCACCTGCGCCAGAACGTGCGCGTTTCACCAGCGGCTGATTGAGAACATGGTGCACGCCATCGCCTACCGCAACCGCGAGCTGATGCACAAGGTCGAGGTGGTCTCCAAGCGCACCCTGCGCGAGAAGATACTCGCCGACCTCTCGTACCGCGCGCAGGCGGCGGGCGGACGCGCGTTTGAGATGCCGCTCGGTCGCGTGGCGTGGGCGGAATACCTCTGCGCCGACCGCAGCGCGCTGACGCGCGAGCTGGTGCGAATGCGCAGCGAAGGTCTGATCGACTATCACCGCAACCGCTTTGCCCTGCGCTGGTCGCCGGATTTGCCGCCGGACGCCCCGCGGCAGGGAGGTTAAGTTTTGCTTTTACCGCAAAATCCCCGCAGAATGTGACTTGTGCAACATCCGGCGGGGATTCTTTGCGCTATAATGAAGTCGGCTGGCGGGGAATGCCCTGCCGGCATCATCGAGAGAGGAGGATGAACATGATCTTTGAAGGATGTCAGGGAAAGCCGCGCACGCCGACCCTTGAGGAAAAAATCTGTCCGCGGTGCGGGAACGTCATCGAAGTGTTCTCCACCGATACCGAGGTTGCCTGCGACAAGTGCGGCTTCGTGGCGTATAACGATTCGCTCAGCTGTGTGCAGTGGTGCCCGTATGCGCGCAAATGCGTCGGCGACGAGATGTACGAGCACATGATGGAGATTGCCGCGATGCAGAAGCAGCGCGCCGCCGAAAAGCGGCGCAAGAAGGAGGCGAGCGCATGATCCGCAGGATCATCGTCATCGACCGCGAGAAGTGCAACGGCTGCGGGCAGTGCGCGCGGGCGTGCCACGAGGGCGCGATCGGCATGGTGGACGGCAAGGCGGCGCTGCTGCGCGAGGATTACTGCGACGGCCTCGGCGACTGCCTGCCCGCCTGTCCGGCGGACGCCATCTCCTTTGAGGAGCGCGAGGCGGCGCCCTACGACGCGGAAGCGGTGCGCGCCTCCAAGGTGCGCGCCACCGCCGCGGCGCAGGATGCGGCGGTTCCCGGCGAACTGCGCAATTTTCCGGTGCAGCTGAAGCTGGCGTCGCCCGCCGCGCCCTGCTTTGATGGCGCGGACCTGCTCGTCGCTGCGGACTGCGCCGCCTACGCCTATGCGAACTTCCACGCCGACTTCATCCGCGGGCGCGCGGTGCTGATCGGCTGCCCCAAGCTGGATGGCGTCAACTACGCCGGCAAGCTCGAGCAGATCTTCCGCGAACACGACGTGCGCAGCGTCACGCTGGCGCGCATGACCGTGCCCTGCTGCGGCGGGCTGGCATTCGCGGTGCAGACCGCGCTGGCGCAGTGCGGCAAGGACATCCCGCTGCGCGTGGTCACCATTCGCCCGGACGGCACGATTGCCCCGTGAGTCCCCTGCGACAAGCATTCCCGCACGGCGCGTGCCGGCGGGAGTGCTTTTTGCGATGCCCGACGAGAAAGCGTTCCGCCGCGCGCCGGAGGCAAAAATGATCCGCCCCGCGATTGCGGGGCGGATCGGCGCTTCTGTCCGGCGGGCAGATCAGAAAGCGGTTCCCATGCTGGCGAGGAGCTGTTCGATGTACGGCGCGAGGCCGGGGACGTCGGAGACGATCTGGTTGGAGACGTTGCCGAGCACGCCGAGCAGGCCGAGGAGCGCCATCGACTGCTCCGATTCGGACATGTTCAGCAGGTCGACGGCATTGTCGTAGTCGAGCAGCCAGTCGCTCGTGGCGGCGTCCACGTCGTAGGTATCGACCCAGACGTCAAAGTAGTAGTCGTTGACGCCGTCGTTCATGCCCGCCCAGAACAGGCCGGTCGTGTAGTTGCGGATGCCTTCGATGGCATACGGTTCGCCCTCGTAGCCGAGGCTGAACGACTGCACGGGTATGCCGGAAACCGCGGCGTTCATGCCGAGTTCGAAGCCGAAGCCGCCTTCGTAGGTGCCGTTGGAGAAGGTCAGCGCTATGGTTTGGTCGAGCTGGTTGAAGCTCAGCTCGTAGTCGACCTGCTCGGAGGCTTCGCCGGGCGCGGCGCTGAGCGAGATGGACATCTGCTCGCTCCCGTCGGCGGTCATTACCAGGGAGACGTCGCTCACCGGCCGGCCGTCTTCAGCGCTCGCAAACGAGCCGGTGAGCGCGAGGACGACGTCTTCCGCCGCGAACGTGCCGTCGATGGCGTCCATGCTGTCGGTGTAGCTCAGCGTAAAGGGCAGGGATTCATCGCCGTCGTAGAGGTTGCCGGAGGCGTCGATGGCGAGCGTGGCCTCGCCGTTGGCGGGATTGCCGGTGGCGGTGATCGTGCCGCTCAAGTCAAACTCGGGCATTCCGCCGTTGACGTTCACGCCCATCAGCGCGGCAGGCTGGGCGATGAGCTTCTGCAGCAGTTCCGCGCCCTGTTCGCGGCTGACGGCGAAGGCATGGGAGCAG
>CALVPU010000282.1 GCA_944353735.1 uncultured Eubacteriales bacterium
GTTTCCATAATAGCAGCGGCGCGGATTGTAGCGCGTGGGATTGCGGATCATCGCCGCCAGCGTGGCGCATTCGCGCAGCGTCAGCTGGTCGAGCGACTTGCCGAAGTAGTCCTCCGCGGCGATGCGCACGCCGTAACTCGATCCGCCGAGGTAGATGATGTTCATGTACGCCTCGAGGATCTCTTCCTTGCTGAGCACCTTTTCCAACTCGACGGCAAGGTAGGCTTCCTGCACCTTGCGGCGGTAATTCTGGTCGCTGGTGAGCATGGTCAGCTTGATGAGCTGGCAGGTGAGCGTCGACGCGCCCTGCGTCGAGCCGCCCATGAAGTTGTTGATGATGGCGCCGATCTGGCGCTTGATGTCGATGCCGTGGTGCTCGAAAAAGCGCGCGTCCTCGACGGAGATCACGGCGTTGATCAGGTTGTCGGGAATCTCGTCAATCTCCACGTAGATGCGGTTTTGAGAGCCCTTGAACTCCGTGATCAGCGCGCCCTCGCTGTCGCGAATGAACGACGTCTGCGCCTGCGCGCCGATGGCGTCGAGGTCGAGGTCGGGAGTCGTGTCCACCCACGCCTTGCCGACGCCGACGATCAGGCCCGTGCAGGACAGGCCGATGAGCAGCACGACAAAGAACAGCATCCGCACCGTCATGAAGACGACCGAGAGCAGAAAGTTCCGCTCCGTGTCGCGAGGCTTGAAGATCGTGTATTTTCGGCTCATGATTCCTCCATATCTTCGGTATTCCGCGCGTGAGAAATCAGGGATTGCACAGTTTCCCTGTGTCTATTATAGCACATGGCAGACCGCCGCGCATGGCTTTTCCATGTTTTTTTTATGAAGCCGCATCTCAGGATTCGTGGATGTTGATGTTGACACCGTTGACCGCCACGCCCTCGTCGGCGCGGATGAGGATGTACTTGAAACCGTCGATCACGCGCGTTTCGATCAGGTCGCTGCGCTCGGGGTTGACCTGAATGACCACGTCCGGCGTGCGCACCTCGAACTTGCGCGCGTCGACGATGTTCTGTGCGCTGGGCGCGCTTGCAGCGCCGAACTCCGCGTCGAACTTTTCCTCGAAGGCGCTGACGCGCTCTTCCGGCACGCCGCAGGATTCGAGTATGCCGCGCACCTCGCGCGCGGTGACCTCGAAGGGCGCGGCGTCGCGGTCGGACTTCTGCTCCTCGACGCGCTCGCGGATCTGCTCGTGCACGCTCTGCACCACGTCAAAGCTCAGGTCGTCGCCGACAGCGTCCTCCAGGAGTGCCTGAAATGTCTCGCGCTGCGCGGCGGCGGGCATCGGCGAATCGGTATTGAACACTGCCGAGACAAAATCGTCGTGCATGTCGGCGGTATCGCGCGTGTAGTACAGCGCGGCATAGATGTTTGCGGCGCGGTCGTCGAAGGCGGGGAACATGAAGCCCAGCTCCGGCGCGGCGACGACCCAGTCCTGCTCGCGGTCGTGGAACTCGTTGTCCTCGGCGAAATAGCTCAGCGCCGGATGGCTGAGCTTGACGGGGCAGATGCAGCAGACAATGTAATCAAAGACTTCCTCGGAGGCGTCGTCGACCTTCAGCTCGTCCTTGGCGCGGTAGGGAAGGTCGTAGGCGTCGTGGGTGAGCAGGATCAGATAGTGCCCGTCGAACTCAAGCGCGTCGATGATCTTCTGATAAAACGCCTCCACGCCCTCGTCGACCTTCAGCGCCGTGTTGCGCATGGCGCTGAGCAGGCGGTGTTCCTCGCCGTCCATCACCTGATCGGGGCGGAACGTCATCTCCACGAGGTTTTTTTCCGGCGCGCCGGACAGCACGCGCCGAAACAGCGCCAGATATTTCTCCGCTTCCTCCTGCGGGAAGGACATCAGCGAGCGGTTGAACATCGACACGATCTCACGCTTTTCGTTGACATAGCAGCCGCGGATGCAGGAAATGGCGCCCTTGTCGGGCTGAAAGCGGCGGCGAATCTCGGCAATTTCTTTTCGGTTCATAGGCTCCCTCGGTTTCATGGCACGGCGGAACCGCGCGAATTTGACATGTCCAGATATGCCGGACATCTTATTATAGCATGGAAATGTGCGCGCTCTTTGACGGATGGCGAAAGATTTGGTAATTCGACCAATACAGCCAAGGGATGAGAACGGCGTTCTCATCCCCGGTCCATTGTTTGCGGGACGGTCAATCCCGGTCCTCGCCGCCACAGTCGTCGCACAGGTCGTCCGAGCGGTTGGCGCAGTCGTCGCACAGCGGCGCGCCGCAATTGCAGCAGCGCCGGAAGCTGCGCGAATCGGCGACGCGGTGGCAGCAGCTGCACTCCATCATCGACAAGCAAACCACCTCCTTCGGCTTTCGCCATGAGGTCAGTCTGCCCCAAACGGCGCGGCGGCATGCGCGTCGTCAGGCGCGCGCCTGTTCCCACGATGCGCGAACCTGCTCTTCGCGGAACTGATTGACGTACAATTGGTAGTAGTATCCGCGCTGGCGGAGCAGTTCTCGATGCGAACCGCGCTCGATAATGCGACCGTCGCGGATGACGAGGATCACGTCCGCGCTGCGGATCGTCGAAAGGCGGTGGGCGATGATGAAGCTCGTGCGCCCCTTGAGCGCGGCGGCGATGGCGGACTGCAGCCTCTGTTCGGTCTCGGTGTCGACGGAACTGGTCGCCTCGTCGAGAATGAAGATCGATGGGTTCGCGACCAGCGCGCGGGCGAAGGAGATCAGCTGTTTTTGTCCGGTGGACAAAAGACCGCCGCCTTCGCCGACCTGCGTGTCGTAGCCGTGTTCCAGGCCGAGTATGAAGCTCTCGGCGCCGACCATGCGCGCCGCGCGCTCGATTTCCTCGTCGGTGGCGTCGAGGCGGCCGAAGCGGATGTTCTCGCGGATTGTGCCGGAGAACAGGTGCGGCTGCTGGAGCACATAGCCCAGGTGCGACTGCAGCCAGAGGATGCTGCGCTCGCGGTAGTCGACGCCGTCGATGAGGATGCGCCCTTCGGTCGGCTCGTAGAAGCGGCAGACGAGGTTGACGATGGTCGACTTGCCGCTGCCCGTCTCGCCGACGAGCGCGACCGTCTGTCCCGCCTCGACCTTGAGCGAGAAGTCGTGGAGCACCTCTTCGCCGGTGCTGTAGTGGAACGAAACGCCGTCGAACTCGACGTCGCCCCGCAGCGCGGGCCAGTTTTCGCGTCTGGGTTCGAAGCTGTCGCCATAGCGCGCCACGACCTCGGGCGTATCGGAGATCTCCGGCTCCGTCTCCAGCATGCCGACCACGCGCTCGGCGGCGGCCTGCGACGCCTGCATGTCGGCAAAGATGCGGGCGATGTTGCTGATGGGTTCAAAGATGCCGGTCGAATACTGCACAAACGCGGCGAGCGTGCCGATGGAGAGCAGCCCCGGCAGGTGGAATACGTCGTGTCCACCCTTCCACAGCACCAGTGCCGCGGCGACCGACCCCAGCGTGCTGACGATGGGCATGAACAGCGCGCTCAGCACTGCCGCGCGCACGGAAGCGGTGCGCATGGTGTGGGTCAGTTCGGAAAATTCCGCGCAGTTCGCCCGCTCGCGCTGGAGGGTCTTCGTCGTCTTGGCGCCCATGATTCCCTCGTTGAAGGCGCCGGTGATGCGCGAGTTCGTCTTGCGCACGACGCGATAACCGGCGAGAATGCGCTTCTGGAACCACACCGCCGCCACGGCGATGACCGGCATGACCGACAGCACGATCAGCGCCAGGCGCACGTCGAGCAAGAGCATTGCCACGGCGGTGATGATCACGTAGCTGCCGCTCCAGATCAGATCGTTCAGGCCCCAGGCGACGGTCTCGCCCAAGCGGGCGGTGTCGCTCGTCATGCGGGCGATGATGTAGCCGACCGGCGTCTGGTCGTAGTAGGAGAACGGCAGCTCGCTCAGCCGCCGGAAGCCGAGCAGGCGGATGTGGCGGTTGATGCCGCATTCCGCGCGACCGGACAGCCAGCAGTTGGCGAATATGCTCGCGACCTGCACGAGGATCGTCGCGGCGTAGCGCGCGGCGAATCCAGCCAGCCCAGCCGTCTGCCCCGCGGAGACAAAGCGGTCGATCGCCTCGCGCGTCAGGAGCGGGAAGATCGTGTCGCACAGCGCGGAGACGACCAGCGCCGCCGCGCTGAGGAGCAGGAGCCGCCGGTACGGCTTGAGATAGCCGGCAAGCTTGAGCCACAATCCGGCATCCAGGCGCCGGGTAAAGTCCTTTTCCTGTTGCTGCTGCATGCTTTCCTCCGTATGGTTCCCTTCACCTTCACGCGGTTTCGCGGCTGAGCTCGTCCTCAAGCGCCGCCTGAATGCGGTAGACGCGGCGATACAGCCCATCCTCGGCGATCAGATCGGCGTGCGTGCCCTGCTGCGCGATGCGACCATCTTCGACGACGAGTATCCAGTCGGCGTCCGCCAGCGTGGTGATGCGGTGGGAGATGATGAACGTCGTCGGCGCGCGCCCGCCCGACGCGCGCTGCGCGCGCAGCGCCTCGCGAATGGCCTTGTCCGTCTCGGTGTCCACCGCGGAGAGGGAGTCGTCGAGGATGAGGATGTCGTTGGCGCGCAGCAGCGTGCGGGCAATGGCGATGCGCTGTTTCTGTCCGCCGGACAGGGTGACGCCGCGCTCGCCGACGAGCGTGTCGTAACCGCGCTCGAATTCGGCGATGAAGCCGTCCGAGGCGGTCGTGCGCGCCGCCGCGTCGATCTGCGACTGCGGCGCGTCCGGGCGCGTGATGGCGATGTTGTCGCGAATGGTGCGCGAGTAGAGAAACGGTTCCTGCAGCACGTAGCCGACGCGCGCGCGCAGGCAGGACTTGGAGATTGTCGTGATGTCGCGCCCGCCGATGCGGATCTGTCCCGATGTGGGGTCGTACAGCCGCTGCAGCAGGTTCATCATCGTCGTCTTGCCGCTGCCCGTCGCGCCGAGAATGGCGACCGTTGCGCCGGCGTGGACGGTAAAGGAAACGTCGCGCAGCACGGGATGGCTGCCGGCATAGGCAAAGCCGACGTGATCAAAGGCGATGTCTGCCCACAGCGGCGCGTCCGAAGCGCCGGGCGTGTCCTGTTCGGCGGGCGCGTCGAGGATTTCGTACAGGCGCGCGAGCGAAACGGCGGACTTGCCCATGTCGGACAGGATCTGTCCCAATTCGCGGATGGGCCAGATGAGCATGGAGATGTAGCTGACAAAGACCATCACATCGCCGGTGGAAATCTCGCCGCGCAGCGCAAAGAGAATGCCGAACAGCAGCGTCAGGCCCGTCTGCGCCGTGCTGAGCAGGTTCGAACCCGACCAGTAGAGCGCGAACACGACCGACAGCCGCGCGGACTTGTCGTGGACGTCGCCGGCGCGCGCGGCAAAGCGGTCGCTTTCATACTTCTGCCGTCCAAAGGCGCGCACCACGCGCACGCCGGTCAGGCTCTCCTGCAGCATCGCGCTGAGCTTGCCGTCCGCCTCATCCGCCTCGGTGAACAGCCTGCGCACCCAGTGGAAGAACCACAGCGCCATGATGAACATCACCGGCACGAGGAGCAGCGAGATCAGCGTCAGGCCCAAATGAATGCGCGCCATCAGCGTCAGCGCCAGCGCTACCATCGCGAGCGTGCGGAAGATCTCCACCAACTGGTTGGCGAGGAAGCGCCGAATCGTTTCCACGTCCAGCGTGCAGCGCTGGATCAGGTCGCCGGTTTCCGCCTTTGCGTGGTAGGCGTAACTCATCTGCTGAAGATGGGCATACAGCCGCATGCGCAGCCGTTCGGCGATTTCCTCGCTCGCCTCCGCCGACCACCGTCCGCGCAGGTACTGGAACAATCCGCCGACCGCGCTCAGCGCCAGCAGCAGCGCCGCGACCATCCACACGTTTTCCGCCAGATATCCCGCGCCGCCGCGCGCGTCAAACCATCCCGCCAGAAAAGCCGGCAGATTGACCGGCGCACCGGTTTGCCCCTGCAGGGCGTCGGTGCTGGCGTCGACCGCGCCGGCGAGCAGCAGCGGCGCCAGAAACGATACGGCGACCGTCACGATCACGGCGAGCACGCCGCCGACATACTTGCGCAGGCTGCCGCGCATGAATTCGTAAAATCGCCCAAACAGGCGCAGGCTTCCGCCGCGCCGGAAAAGTGGACTGTCCTGCATGCGAACCTCCGTTTTTTCTAAGGGACTACCGCGCGCCGCAACTGCACCGGCGGCGCGCAAAAAGCCGCCGGGCATGCGTCCGGCGGCAAGCGGTTTTCGGCCCCGAAGGGCTTGGAAATGCCTTAAAGCGGGCGCAAGGCGATGGCATAAAAGGTAGCGCCGCCATTTGCCATTGCTCCCGCCTCCTCGCGAATTACTTCGCTTTCAGTATAGGAAATCGTCCGGTGCTTGTCAAGCGCCCGCTCCGGAATCAACAGAAATTTCACGCACCGCCTGCAAAAAGCGTTCTACCTCTGCAAACGTATTTGCTTCCGAGACGCTGGCGCGCACCGCGCCGCGCCTCAGTGTTCCCAGAAAGCGATGCGCGCCCGGCGCACAGTGTAGTCCGCCGCGCACGGCGATGTCCGCACGGGCGAGCGCGTCGGCGGCCTGCGAAGAGCTGAGATCGCCGACATTGAAGCAGACGATGCCCGTGCGCGCGGCTTCCTCGGCGGGGGAATACAGTTCGATCCCGTCGATTTCGGCAAGACCTTCACGGATCGCGCCCGTCAATTCGCGTTCATGGCTCATGATCTGTGACAGGCGGCTGGCGACGTGCGCGCAGCCTGCGCCGAGTCCGGCGATGCCCGGGAGGTTGAGCGTGCCGGACTCATAGCGTTCCGGCAGTTCCTTCGGCTGGAACATGCTGTCGGAAGCGGAACCGGTGCCGCCTTCGCGCAGCGTGAACAGCTCGATGCC
>CALVPU010000283.1 GCA_944353735.1 uncultured Eubacteriales bacterium
ATCAGCACATAGCCGGCGAAGCTCGCCAGCAGCACCTGAATCACCGTGCCGACCGTGGTCACGAACAGCGAGTTGAGAAACGGTCGCGCCAGCTTGGTGACCTCAAAGACATACTTGAACCCCTCAAAGCTGAACTCGCGCCACCACAGTTGGATGCCGCTGCGCGATGCCTCCAGCTGCGTCGTGGTCGAGACGACGATCACGTTCCACATCGGCAGGAACATAATCACGCCGACTGCCAGCAGGAACAGGTACATGACCGCCTTCTGCCCATAGTTGAGCTCGTTGCGATGGCTGACGCCCCTGGCGTTGGTTTTTGCCTTCACGATTCGTCCCTCCCGTCAATCCACCTTGTCGTAGCCGATCAGCTTGCGCACAGTGAAGCTGATGACCATCGTCGCCACCAGCACGACGCACGCCGCCGCCGAAGCCGGCCCGACCTTGAACTGCACGATGCCGTCGTTGTAGATCAGGTACAGCAGGTTGCGCACCTGATCCATGATGCTGGAATTCGCCATGACGAAGATCTGGTCAAAGTTGCGCAGCATGCCCATCACGCCGAGCATGGTGACGATCTTGAGCGTCGGCTTCAGCGAGGGCACGGTGATGCGCATCAGCTGCTGAAAGCGCGAGGCGCCGTCGATGGAAGCCGCCTCGTACAGCGTCGGGTTGATGGAGATGACCGCCGCGAGGAACAGCGCCGCGTAGTAGCCCGCGCCCTTCCACGCGCCGGTGAAGATCATGATGCCGCGCGCCAGACTGCGCTCGGACATGAACACGATCGGGCGAAAGCCGTCGCCGGCGAACAGCTCCAGAAAGCCGTTGACCAGCCCGTTGGGCGCCAGCAGCGTGATCCAGATCGAGCCGACGACCGACCACGACAGCAGGTTGGGAATGTAGGACACCGTCTGATAGAACGAGCGGCTGAACTTGTATCTGAGCTCGTTGAGCGCCAGCGCCAGCAGAAGTCCCCACAGGAACTGCACGAGGAAGGTGCCGACGCCGACGATCAGCGTGTTGGCAAACGCCTGCGAGTACACGGGGCTGGAAAAGATCTCCTGATAGTTCTCCCAGCCGACAAAGGTCGCGCCGCCCAGCAGCTTGATCTCGCGGAAGCTGTTGACGATGCCCAGCAGCATGGGATAATACGAAAAGACCAGAAAATACAGCAGCACGGGGATCAGCAGCACATAGATGAAGCGATAGCGGCGCATGCGGTCGAACATCTGCCGCCGCTCGTTGCGCTTGCGAATCTCGCGCGGGTCCAGCGTCCTTTCAGCCATAGGGTTCAGCCTCCTCATTGCGTGGTTCTCTCGCGGCTGCGGTCGGTCCACAGCCATTCCGCGCGCCGGCGCTCTTCCCCGGGGCGCGGAACGGCTGTCGAATGAATGCCGGAAGGCGGGAAAATCGCTTCCCGCCTTCCGCAGGGAATCGCGTTACTTGTCGCAGATACCCATGCTCACCAGCTCTTCGCGCATGGACGCCAGGCCTTCCAGCGTTTCCACTTCGCCGCGAACGATGCTGATGCCCCACTTGCCGACGATGGACTTGTAGTCCGCCTCGTTGGGAATGATCGTCTCGATGGAGGCGTAGTCCAGATAGGTCAGCGCTTCCTCGACGCCCAGATTGAGGCCGACGGGATTGACGAAGTCCTTGTAAATCGGAACCGGCGCGCCGTGGTCCATGGCGTGGCTGGCGCCGATCTCGGTCAGCGTGTAGGTGCCGTCCTCGGAGACGGTGTAGTCATGACCTTCGATGCCCAGGGACAGCAGCTCGCCGCCCTCCTGCGTCGCGAAGTACTCCAGCACCTTGATGGCGCCCTCGACGTTCGTGGCGTTGACGGGGATGGCGAACAGGCTGGCGTTGCCCTTGTGCAGCATGTAGCTGCCGTCCGGGGTCTGGCAGCCCGGCAGGGAGACGATCTCATACTCGTCCGTGCTCACGCCGCCCGAAGCCGCGTTGGCGTTCTGCAGGCCAACCCACGCCGCCCAGTCGACGTCCACCGCCGTCTGCTGCGACGCGGCGCCGAGCTTGTTGCGCATGTCGGTGGTCTTGTCCACGAACGACGCCGGATCGAGCAGGTTCTCGTCGTACAGCTTCTTCAGCCACTCCCAAACCGGCGCAGCCGCGTCGGTGGCGTAGGGCACGTAGGTCTTGCCGTCGGCCTCGTCGACCACGACGCCGCCCTTAAGTCCCTGCGACGCCATCCAGGGCTGCAGGTCCCAGTTCTCGCTGAGGATGGTGTTGAACGGATAGAAGTCCTCGGACGGATTCGCCTCGCGCAGCGCCTTGAAGACCTCGTAGTAGCCGTCCAGCGTGGGCTCGATCTGCGTGTAGTCGATGCCCGCGTTCTCCAGCATGACCTTGTTCAGGTTCACGAGGATGTGCAGCTCGCGCTTGTTGAAGCCCGCGTAGATGCGGCCGTCGACCTTCAGGTCCTCCCACTCGCTCTCGGGAACGTTGTTGGACAGGATCTCCGAATTGGCGATGTAGTCGGTGATGTCAGTCAGCGCGCCCTGATCGACCAGGTTCGCGTACTGGCTGGCGTCGATGTAGATCAGGTCATAGGACTCGCCCGCGGAGAGCTTCTGCATCAGGATGTTGCCGTAGTCCGACGCGGGCTTTTCCAGCTCGATCGTCAGGCCGGTCGCCGCGCCGAGCGCCTCTGCCCACAATGCGTTTTCCTCTTCGTCCTTGCCGCCGGTGACGTTCACCAGCATGCGCACCGTGCCGCCCTCGCCTTCCGCGACGGCGGTCGCCGCCAGCGCGCTCAGCGCGAGCACCAGGATCAGCATTGCAGAAAGCAGCTTCTTCATGATATCCCTTCCTTTCCTTGTCTGGTCTTGAATCGACTGCGGTTTGTTCCCGCTGTTAATACTATACTATATATCATTTTGAATGTCAATATATTCTTATCGCTTTCATCTAATTTTGATGCAATACGTATAGTTTCGTGATTCGGTTTGCGGACTTTTGCGGATTTATTGCGCAAAAAAGAGGTTTTACGGGGTGATTTCCCGCAAACCTCATGCCGCTTCGACAGAAAAATATATTTTATGTTGTTTGTCCCTGATGGAAGACCGCTGGCACGCGCGCGTCGATGGGCACATGCGTTTCGCCGCGAATCTGACGCAGCAGGATCTCGACCGTGCGGCGCGCAAGGTTTTCCTCGTCCTGACGCATGTGGGTAAAGAAGCTGCCCTGCGTGCCCAGCTCGTCCTCGTCGATGCAGCAGGCACAAAACGCCTTCCCCGGCATCAGACCGCGCGCCTGCGCCGCGGCGTACAGCGCCCGCCCAATGGCGTATTCGGTGCACACAAAGCTGTCCGGCAGCTCGCCGAGCCCGTCGAGATAGGCGCCGATCGCCTCGATGTAGCGCTGCTCGGGCGCGTTGCTGATCATGTCGCCCGTCCGTCTGGGCAGAATGCACTCACCGGCGCAGCGCATGCCCGCCTCCTCGATCCCCTTGAAAAAGCCCTCGGCGCGATCGCCGAGCGACGACGTGCTCGCCGGGTCGATGGTCAGCATGGCGGCGCTGCTGCAGCCGCGCTCGCGCAGGTGCAGCACCAGCTGCCGCATCGCCTCGCGCCCGTCGGTGCACACGGAGCTGACGGGCAGGCCGTGCATGCGCTTGTCGACGAGCACCACCGGGAACTTCTCCAGAATCAGCCGCAGGATGGCGAGATTGTAGTGCGAATCATGGCAGGGCATGATGATCAGCCCGGCGACGTTCATGCCCAGCAGGTCTTCGATCTCCTCGGACTCCTTGCCGATGCTGCCGAAGGTAAAGCGGATGCAGGTCTTGTAGCCCGCCTCGTCGAGCAGCCGCGTCATGGTATACATCATGATCAGCCCGAACGAAGAGGAAACGTGTTCCAGCACGACGCCGACGAGCCGGCTCGACGCGCACGCCTGCGCGCGCCCGGCGGCGGGCTCGATGGCGCGCACGAACGTGCCGCGCCCCTGCACGCGGTGGATCAGCCCGTCCTCGCGCAGCCGCTCGAGCGCCTTTTTGACCGTGATGCGGCTGACGGAGTACGCCTGCGACAGTTCCTCCTCCGATGGCAGGCGGTCCCCCGGCAGCATCTGACCGCTCTGGATGCGGTCGCGCAGCTGCTCGTAGATCGTCAGATACAAAAACTTTTTGCCCGGCATATTCGCGCTTCCCCTTCGCAAAATATATTTTCCAACCCATTCATTATAGCGCATCCGCACCCAAAACGGAAGTCCCCGCGCACAAAAAGGCGCTGCATGCGCGGCATTCCTTAACGTTTCCGTGCTATACTGAATTTGTTAGGCGCCCGCTGCGGCGCGAAGGCAAAAAACATTTGACATTTGCATGTCCTGGTGTTTATAATGAGGACATGTCCGGAGGCGATGGACGGCATGGAATTCAGCCGCACGGCGGCACGCATATGGGGACTGCAGATCCACTGGTACGCGGTGCTGATCGTGATCGGCATCGCGCTGGGCGTGGCGCTGGCGTGGAAGCGCGAGCGGCGGATGGGTCTGCCGCGCGAGACGACGCTGGACCTGGCGCTGATCTGCGTGCCGCTGGCGCTGGTCGGCGCGCGGGCATACTACGTGCTGTTTTCGCTGGACGAGTTTGCCGGCGAACCGTGGTGGAAGGTCTTTGCTGTCTGGGAAGGCGGCATGGCGATCTACGGCGGACTGATCGCCGGCCTGCTGGGCGGTCTGTGCTATGCGCGCGTCAAAAAGCTGCCCTTTGCCCGGCTGGCCGATCTGGTCGCGCCGTCCATCGCGCTCGGTCAGGCGATCGGGCGCTGGGGCAACTTCATCAATCAGGAGGCGCACGGCGCGGCGGTCGCGAACCCGGCGCTGCAGTTTTTCCCCGTCGCGGTGCCGATCGACGGCGGATGGTACTACGCGACGTTCTTTTACGAATCGGCATGGTGCCTGCTCGTCGCCGCGCTGTTGCTTTGGGCGGAGCGGCGCGGACGCTTCCGCCGCGCGGACGACGAATTTCTGGCGTACGCCTTCCTCTATGCGTTGGAACGCGCCGTCGTCGAGGGCATGCGCACGGACAGCCTCTACCTCGGCGCGATGCGCGTCTCGCAGGGGCTGAGCCTGCTGGCGGCGGCGCTCGTCGCGCTGATCTGGGCGGCGCGTGCGCGCCGCGCGCCTCGGACGCTGCGCGCCGCCGCGCCCGCATGCGCGCTCGCCGCCATCGGCTTTGCGGCGGCGGGAAACGGCGCCGGCGTGTTCGCGGCATCGCTCGCCGCGCTGGGAACCACGATATGGATGTACAATTGGGGCTCGACCGAGAAATGAACAGGGGCGAAGTACAATGAGAAACCTGACGATGATGACGGACCTGTACCAACTGACGATGATGTACGGCTATTTCAAGTGCGGGATGCGCGACAACCTCGCCACGTTCGACATGTTCTACCGCAGCAAGGACGCCACCACGCACTACGCCATCATGGCAGGCGTGGAGCAGCTGATGGAATACATCGAAAACCTGCACTTCGACGAGGACGACATCGCCTACCTGCGCGGCCTCGGCATCTTCGACGAGGACTTCCTCGACGAACTGCGCCGCTTCTCCTTCCACGGCGACATTCAGGCCGTCCCGGAGGGCACAATCGTGTTCTCGCACGAGCCGCTCATCCGCGTGACCGCGCCGATCTTCGAGGCGCAGCTGATCGAGACGGCGCTGCTGACGATCATCAACCATCAGACCCTCATCGCCACCAAGGCCAGCCGCGTCGTGCAGGCAGCGGAGGGCGGCACGGTGATGGAGTTCGGCCTGCGCCGCGCGCAGGGCCCGGACGCGGGCATCTACGGCGCGCGCGCCGCGATCATCGGCGGCTGCGTAGGCACGAGCAACGTGCTCACCAGCCAGATGTACGGCATCCCCGCCATGGGCACGCATGCGCACAGCTGGGTCATGTCCTTTCCCACGGAACTGGAAGCATTCCGCAAGTACGCCGAGCTCTTCCCCACGAGCTGCCTGCTGCTGGTGGACACCTACGACACGCTGCGCAGCGGCGTGCCCAACGCCATTACCGTGTTCAACGAGCTGCGCGAGCGCGGCTATGAGCCCAAGGGCATCCGCCTCGACTCCGGTGACCTCGCCTATTTAAGCCGCGAGGCGCGCAAGATGCTCGACGCCGCCGGCTTCCCGAACGCCATCGTCTGCGCTTCGGGCGATCTGGACGAAAACCTCATCCGCGACCTGAAATTGCAGGGCGCGTGCATCGACACTTGGGGCGTGGGCACGAAGCTGATCACCAGCGAGGATTCACCGTCGCTCGGCGGCGTGTACAAGCTCAGCGCCGAGTACGTCAACGGGCAGGTCGTGCCGAAGATCAAGATCTCCGAAAATCCGGCGAAGATCACCAACCCCGGCGTCAAGAAACTCTACCGCATCTACGACAAGTCCAACGGCATGGCGGTCGCCGACCTGATCGCCTTGGACCACGAGGTCTACAACGAATCCCAGCCGCTGACGATCTACGATCCGGTGAACACCTGGAAGAGCATGACGCTGACGAATTACACCATGAAGGAACTGCAGGTGCCGCTGTTCAAGAACGGCAAGCGCGTGTACGATTCGCCGTCGCTGATGGACATCCGCCAGCACTGCGAGGAGGATCTCGCCACCTTCTGGGATCAGTACAAGCGCCTGCTCAACCCCCACCGCTACAAGGTCGACCTCTCCGACAGCCTCTGGATGCTGAAGAATTCCATGATCCAGCAGCTCCGCCGCGGCTGACGCGCATTTCACGCTTCCCGTATACTGCCCCCTGCGCTCATGCACAAGCGCAGGGGGCAGCTGATTGTTCCCCGCCAGAATTGCAGCAAGTTCTGACAGCGTGGGCGGCAAATGATTCCGATTTTGTGCGCATGCCCTTTGGCGTCAGCGGTTTGCTTCGCGCCAGGCCCGACCTGACTGCAAGGCCGCGGCGCCGCCGCCACACTCCCGCCGCGACATGTGCGCTGGTCGCGCGCTCACCCGCCCTCGGCGCGCAGGCGCATCTTCTTGAGAATGCGGCTCTCCAGCCGCGAGACCTGTACCTGTGAAATGCCCATGTCGCGCGCGATCTCGGTCTGCGTGTGCGCCTTGAAGTAGCGGCGGACGATCAGCGCGCGCTCGTCGTCAGGCAGATCGCGCAGCAGCTTCGCCAGCGTCAGCCGCGAATCGACGTCGCGCATGGGCTCGTCGCCGAGCACGTCCATCAGCCGGAGGTCGCCCTCTCCACCGATGGGCTCGCTGAGCGAGCGCACGCGATTGCGGGCGTTCAGCGCCAGCACGACGTCCTCGCGCGACAGCGAAAGCGCCTGCGCCACCTGCGCCACGTCGGGCGCCGCGCCGTGCTCCGCGCACCAGTCGTCGCAGAACCGCGCCACGCGGCGGGCATTTTCGTGAATCGTGCGCGAAACGTGAATCGGTCCGTCGTCGCGCAGGAAGCGCCGGATCTCGCCGAGGATCACCGGCACGGCATACGTGGAGAAGCGCACCGGGACTTCCGGGTCGAAGCGGTCGACCGCCTTGAGCAGCCCCATGCAGCCATACTGAAACAGATCCTCCCGGTCCGCGCCGCGCCCGACGAAGCGCTTGACCAGAAAGCGTACCAGCGCCAGATTTTCCGCCACCAGTTCCTCCCGCGCCTGCGCGTCTCCGGCGTGCGCGCGGCGCAGCTTCTCGCGCAGCGCGTCGTCCGCGCAGCGTTCCCCTTGTCCGGCAGTCCCGGCGGGATGCTCCGCGCGCTTGGATTCGCCTTGCTCGGACAAGGCGCGATCGCCACCGTTCTTCCCTTCGCCCGGCGCGCAGATGGCGGAAAGCGCGCCGCGCGCGTCACTTCTTCGTTCGGCGATGCAAGGCGACGCAAGGCGCGCCTCTCTGTCCCGCTCCGCGGCGAACTGGACGTGCTCATCCGTTTCGCCGCCATGCCGGCAGCGATCTCCCTGCGCTTCGACGCGCCGCTCTCCCGAAGTGCAAAAGCCCATCTCCCCTGTGCGCCCATCCGCGAATCGGGAAGCCCGTCCAATGCCGCCTTCCTCGCCGTTGCATTCCTTCGCTCTGCATGCGGGAACGCCGCGCGCCGCCCGCGCTGTCGCGCCGCTGGCAGCGCCCGCATTGCGGCTGCTTTTGTGCGGCGCGCCGCTCAAGCGCGGCGCGCGAGCGGCTCCGCCCGCGCGTCGATGCGCTTGGTCAGCCGCACAGTGGTGCCCTCGCCGACCGCCGAGCGCACGTCCACCGCGTCCATGAAGCTCTCCATCACCGTAAAGCCCATTCCCGAACGCTCCTCTCCCTCAGAAGTGGTGAAGAACGGTTGGCGCGCGTGGGCGATGTCGGCGATGCCGCGACCGCGGTCGATGACGTCGATGGTCACCACACCGTCATCGGTGTAGCGCGCGTGCAGGCGCACGGTGCCCTTGCCGGAACCATAACCGTGGATGATCGCGTTGGTCACCGCCTCGGATACGGCGGTCTTGACGTCGGCGAGCTGCTCGAGCGTCGGGTTGAGCGGCAGCAGAAAGCCGCTGACAACCATTCGGGCAAAGGCTTCGTTCTCGGCCAGCGCCGGGAAGTCCAATCGCATTTCGTTGATGATGCTCATCGCTTCTCCTTTCCGCCGGCTACGCCAGCCGCTCGACGAGCTGATACAGCCCCGCCATTTCAAAGATCCGGTCGACGCGCCGCCCGGGTGCAGCCACCGCCACGGTGCCGCCCCGCCGCGCCATCAACTTGTAGCGCCCAATGATCAGGCCGATGCCGGAACTGTCCATGAACTCCAGCCCATCCAGATCGAACACCAGCCGCCGCACGCGCGGGTCAAGGATCAACTCGTCCAGCTCGGCGCGTATGGACGCCGCAACGCTGTGGTCCAGCTCGCCGGTGAGCCGCACCGTCAGCGTGTTCTTTTTCCTGACATACGAAAGCATGGAATCATCCTCCTGTGAAGCGAATGATTCCATGCCATCGCGCGCGAATCCTGCCGCGAGATCAGTCTGATTCCGTCGCATCGGCGCTTTCGCTCGACAGCGCTCCGAGGATCTCGTCCACCTCGCCGCCGCTGAGCGCCTCGCGCGCCTCCAGCGCCCCCGCCAGCCGGGCCAGCGCGTCGGCGTTCTCGACCAGCACGCGCTGCGCGCGCAGGTACATCGCGCCCAACAGCGCGCGGCAGCGGTCCATCGCACCGCCCGTGCCGCCGCAGCAGCGCTCGAGCGCCTTGAGCGATACCGCCGGCTCACCCGCCATGCCCAGCTCGGCGACCATCGCCGCGGCGATCTCCGCCGCGCGGGCGAGGTCGTTCGACGCCCCCGCGGTCAGCGCGTCCTCGCCGTACGCCAGCAGCTCCGCCGCGCGCCCCGCCAGCAGCACGCAGATCTGATTCTCCAGATCGCGCTTGCCGAGCATCACGCGCTCCTGCGGCACGGAGAGATTGTAGCCCGCCGCGCCGTGCCCCGCCGGCAGGATGCTCACGCGCGTCAGGCGCGCCGATGGCATCAGCGCGCGCAGCGCCACGGCATGCCCCGCCTCGTGCACGGCAATGATCCGCTTTTCCGCCGGCGAAGCGGCGCTCTCTCGGTCGGCGCCGGCGACCGTGCGCACCAGCGCGGCGCGCAGGTCGTCCATGGTGATGGCGGACTCGTCCTTGGACGCGGCGATGAGCGCCGCTTCGTTGAGCAGGTTTTCAAGCGACGCGCCGGAAAAGTACGCCGTCTCGGCGGCGAGCCCGTCGAGGTCGACGCCGCCGTCCAGCGGCTTGTTGCGGCTGTGCAGCTCGAGGATGCTGCGCCGTTCGCGCCGTCCGGGCAGCCCGACTTCAATCTGCCGGTCGAAGCGTCCCGGGCGCGTCAGCGCCGGATCGAGCATCTCGATGCGGTTGGTCGCCGCCACCACGATCACGCCCTCGCCGCCGCGGAAGCCCGACATCTCGCTCAGCAGCGCATTGAGCGTCTGGTCACGCTCGTCGGACGAGGCGTCGCTGCGGTGCTTGTCCATGGCGTCGATCTCGTCGATGAAGATCACGCACCTGCCCGCCTTGCGCGCGCGCCGGAACAGCTCGCGCACGCGCATCGCGCCGACGCCGACGTACTTTTCCACAAAGTCCGAACCCGACAGCGCGAAGAAGGGCACGCCCGCCTCTCCGGCGAGGGCGCGCGCCAGCAGCGTCTTGCCCGTGCCCGGCGGTCCGTAGAGCAGCACGCCGCGCGGCATGCGCGCGCCGAGGCGGCGATACTTCTCCGGCGCGACGAGATAGTCGCGCAGCTGTTCGAGCGCCCGCCGCGCTTCGTCGTTCGCGGCGACGTCGGCAAACGAGCATCCCGCCGCTTCCTGCACTGCGTCGGCGCAGCCGACCGCTTCCTCGCGTGCCGCCCGCGGGCGCAGCAGCGCGCAGGCGATCGCGCCCAGCAGCGCGGCGAGCAGCAGCGCGCGCCCCAGCCCCGAACGCTGCGCAAAACTCGTCTGCGCCGTCAGCGCCACGGCAACGCCGCCCGCCGCCAGTACCAGCGCTGCCGTCATCAACGCCCTGTACCAACGCTTCAAAGCCATCCCCTCCGTTCACGAACCGCCGCGCGGTTTCGACATTTGTATTGTAACAGCACGGCGGTGGGATGTCCACAGACATCTTCTGGAAGCGCATACAAAAGGACCGCGCCCAGACGGCGCGGTCAGCCCCTTGACCCCCCCAGTCAATGGTCATTTTTTATCACAACCCAAAAACCAAAAGGAAAAAGCGGCCTTCATGTCGAATATAAATACATCAACACATCCAGAAAGAAAATCAGGCGGTGAAGGAAATACTCAATCAGCGGCGTCAGAAGCAGCAAGTAGAGTTGGTGATCATGGAACAGATGGTGCCGGAGAATCACTTTCTGCGGAAAGTGGACCGTGCGGTGGACTTCAGCTTCATCTACAATCTGTGCGCGCCGCTGTATTGCGCGGACAACGCTCGACCGACCGTCGACCCGGAGATACTGTTTCGGATGCTGCTGGTGGGGTATCTGTACGGGATCAAGTCCGAAGCGAGGCTGGAAGAAGAGAGCAACTACAGCATCGCCTACAAGTGGTTCTGCGGACTGGATCTGACAGACAAGGCGCCGGACGCGACGACGATCAGCCAGGACCGGCGCCGGCGATTCCAGGACAACAACATTGCCGAAGAGATCTTCAACGAAATTCTGCGGCAGTGCGTGGCGAAGGGGCTGGTGGGCGGAGCGACCCTGTATACGGATTCGACGCACATCAAGGTCAGGGCGAACAAGCACAAGAAGAAGCGGGCGGAAGTAGCGGTCACGCCGAAGGCGTACCTGAGCGAACTGGAGGCGCAGGCAGATCAGGAACGGGAGAAACTGGGGAAGAAGCCGTTTGACCGGGATGGCGACGCACACAAGGGCGGCGAGAGCGCTGCACGGATGCAGAGTACGACAGGCCCGGAGAGCGGACAACAGAGCCGGGATGGGAAGCCGAACGGGTTTTACTATAGCGAACACCGCACGGTGGACAGCAAGCGCAATGTGATCGTAAACGCGTATAGTGGACTGAGATCTGTGAACCATCGTTCGCAGACCTCTGATTTTTGGTCACTCACTTGCCCTGCTGCGGCTGCTTGAAGCCTTCGCCGAGCACCTCGTGCGCCTTGTTGGCGATGACGAACGCCGAGGGATCGACGCTGAGCACGATGCGGCGCAGCTGGACCGTCTCGAAGCGGTTGACCACGCACAGCAGCACCTGCTTGTCCGCGCCGCTGTACATGCCCTTGGCGGAAAACGCCGTCACACCGCGGGCGAGCTCGTCCATGACGCGCGCGGCGATCTCGTCGGCGCGGTCGGAGATAATGAAGTACGAATGCGCGCTGTTGGGTCCCTCGAGCACGGCGTCCACCACCAGATTCATCACGCCCGTGCAGATCAGCGCGTACATCGCCGCCTGCTGGTCGAAGACGAACGCCGAGGCGAGGATCACCAGCCCGTCCACCGCAAAGATGCCCACGCTCACGCGCACGGCGGGGAAGCGGCTGTGCACCAGCGAGGCGAGCATGTCCGAGCCGCCGGTGGTGGCGTTGCCGCGCAGCACCAGTCCGAAGCCCAGCCCGCCCAGCGCGCCGCCAAAGACCGTCGCCAGCAGCATGTCGTCGGTCGCCGGCGGCAGGGGGATGTGGTCAATCGCCAGCGATAGTCCCAGCATGGCGATCAGCGAGCGGATGCCGAAGCGCAGCCCCAGCCGCCGCAGGGACAGCAGAAACAGGGGGATGTTCAGCGCGATGCTGACCGTGCCGACGCCGATGCCGGAGAGGCTGTTGACCAGCTGTCCGATGCCGGTGAAGCCGCCGGCGGCGACGTTGTTGGGAATCAGATAGAGGTTGTACGCCGCCGAACAGCACAAGAGCCCGACGACGATGTACAGCGCGTTCTTTCCCTCTGCGGCGAGCATTTTTTTCATGACACGTCCTCCTCCTGCGCGCTGGCGGAACCTCTGCCCGCCGGCGGTCATATTAAGTAAGCGTCCGCATCCTTGCGTCGGATACGGGCGAGTATTCCCCGAAGGGAGGATGGAATATGGGCTATCCGCAACGACCGCTGTTTCCGCCGATGGGCGATTGCTGCGCGCCGGACAACTGCGTGCGCGTGCCGCTGTTTTCCCGCGACGTTTGCCGGCCGCCGAACGCGTGTCCCTGCGCGCAGACTGTCCGGCTGGAGAATCCCTGCTGCCCGGGCGAGTGCGCCGAGGTCGCGCTGTCGGTCGATGGCTGCGGCAACCTTGTCATGTGCGTACATCGCGAACCATGCTGTCCGCCGCCGCGTCCGCGCCGGTGGTGCCGCTGAAGCGCCCTGCAAAAGCAACGACCGCCCGGAGAGCGCTCTCCGGGCGGGTGCCGTTTCGACGGTTGTTCAGCGCTTCCCGCGCTCCAGCTTGCACAGCTTGTTGTAGGTCAGTCCGTGCATCACCAAGTTCAGGCAGATCAGCAGCCCAATAAAGGCGCAGATCGCAACGACGATGACGTACGTGCGCGGTTCGTTGGGGATCACGGCGAGAAAAGTGCTTCCGACGCTGTTAATCAGATAGTTCGTCAGCACGAAGCCCCCCAAAATCGAGCCCAAAAAGAGAATCAATCCAAAGAGGATGCAAATCGTACCCATAAATCCGTTCTCCTTATGTCGGTAATCTGCCATCATTATAGCCGCGCGCAGCGCTGCTGTCAAGCGCGATCGGGTTGAATTCGCGCCCGTGCGGCAAAATTCGGCGCTTTCCGGCGCAGTCCGCGGCGCTTCAGGGTCAAATTCGCGCTTAACAGATACATATCTTGACAACCGAGCCGCGCGGGACGTACAATATTGATAAAGAATTATCGAATCGGCGCGAACCTGCGGGCGCGCCGCGTCGGCAATTCGCCTTTCCATCCCGAGAGAAAGCATGAAAGAATGTGGAGGGAACGAATATGAGCAGCAAAGTTACCATCATCGGCGCGGGAAGCGTCGGATCGACCATCGCTTTTATGATGGCCGTGAAGGGGCTCGCCGCGGAGATCGTCATCATCGACATTAACGAAAAGAAGGCGCTGGGCGAGGCGATGGACATCCGTCAGGGCATCGCTTTCTGCGATCCCTGCCAGATCTATGCCGGCACCTATGCCGACGCCAAGGACTCCGACATCGTGATCATCACCTCGGGCGTGGGCCGCAAGCCTGGTCAGAGCCGCCTCGATCTGGCGCAGACGAACGTCAACATCATGAAGTCCATCGCGGCGGAGATCTCCAAGACGGCGCCGAATGCCATCTATGTGATCGTCAGCAACCCGGTGGACGTGCTCACGTACGTGTTCAACAAGGTCACCGACATCCCCGAAGGTCACATCCTCGGCACCGGCACGCTGCTGGACACCGCGCGCCTGCGCTCCCGTCTGGCGGACTATCTGAACGTCAGCCAGCAGAGCGTGCACGCCTACGTGCTCGGCGAGCACGGCGACAGCTCGTTCGTGCCGTGGTCGTCCGCGCGCGTGAGCAATGTGCCGCTGGCGCAGTTCAAGGAGCGCGTGACCAATCCCGACCTCATCAAGGCGGACCTGAACTATCAGGAGATCGAGAGCTACATGCGCACCTCCGGCGGCAAGATCATCGAGCGCAAGGGCGCCACGTTCTATGCCATCGCCATCCCTGTGTGCCACATCTGCGAGTGCATCTTCGCCAATGCCAATGCCATCGTCGCCGTATCGACGATGATGCACGGCGAGTACGGCCTTTCCGACGTCTGCCTGAGCGTGCCGACGATCGTCAACGCCAGCGGTCACATCGGCAAGGTGCTGCCGGACATGACCGACGAGGAGGTCGCCAAGCTGCGCCACAGCGCCGACGCCCTCAAGGAAGTCATCGCGCAGGTCAACCTGTAAGCGCGGGATGGATGCAAACCGGAAGCCCGAAATCCCGCGCACGACGATGGAGCGGCTGCCGGGCTACCTGAACTTTCTCAAGAGCTGGGAATGCCCCGACGGGCGCGTCTCCTCGGCGGTGATCGCGCGCGAGATGGGGTTGTCGGCGATCACCGTGCGCAAGGATCTGGCGTACATCGCCAGCGGACGACCGCGCGTCGGGCACCTGCGCGAGGAGCTGATCGAGCGCATCGCGCGGGCGCTGGGCAGCGGCGCGTGCCGTGCCGCTGTGGTGGTCGGCGTGGGCAATCTCGGTCATGCGCTGATGTGCTACAAGGGCTTTGCCCCCTATGGCATGCGCGTGGCGGCGGGATTCGACGTCGACGCGCGCATCGTCGGCGGCGAGGTCGACGGCAAGCCGGTCTATCCCATGGAGGCGCTCCCGGCATTTGTGCGCCGTACCGGCACGCGCATCGGCATCCTCGCCGTGCCTGCGTCCGGTGCGCAGGAGGCATGCGAGCGCATGGCGGACGCGGGCATTCGCGGCATCCTGAAGTTTGCGCCAGCGC
>CALVPU010000284.1 GCA_944353735.1 uncultured Eubacteriales bacterium
CGGGAAGATGCACTGCACGTCGACGACGATCGCTTCGCACGCGCCCGTCAGCACGACGTTCTCCTGCTGCAGGAAGTTGCCGGCCATCGGGATGCCGTGGCGCATGGCGACTTCGTTCGCGGTGCAGCAGACGCCGGCGATGTTGATGCCCTTGGCGCCCATCTCCTTGGCCAGCGCGACCATTTCGGGATCCTGGGAATAGTAGACGATCATCTCCGACAGCGACGGATCGTGACCATGGACGATGATGTTGACCATGTCCTCTTCCATGACGCCGATGTTGGCGGTGGTGTCCACGGGCTTGGGCGTGCCGAACAGCACGTCGGACAGCTCCGTGCCCATCATGGAACCGCCCCAGCCGTCGGACAGGCCGGCGCGCAGCGACTGGCGAACCAGCGCCTCGGGCAGGGAAGAGCAGCCCATGTGCGTCATGTGCATGGACTGAGAGACCTCGCGGTCGATGGCGCGCGGCTCAATGTCTGCCTTGTGCCAGACTTCCTGACGGACTTCCGGAGCGCGCTTGAGGAAGCGCTGCACGCCAAACGGCTTGCCGTACTCCATCAGGCCGGTCTCGGCAACCTCGTGGGCGACGTCGTAGATGTCGCGGTTCTCGGTCTCGATGCCCCATTCCTTGGCGATGCGGATGAGCTTCTCGGGATCCTTGACCTGATAGTTGCCGCCTTCCTTGGCGAGGTAGAGCGTGTGGGCGATGCTGCGACCATGGTCGGAGTGCGTCGCGGCGCCGCCGGCGGTGAAGCGCAGGTAGTTGCGTCCGACGATGCCGTCCGCGTCGCATCCGCAGATGCCGCGGGGAGCCTTCGGGGTGATGCGGCAGGGACCCATGGAGCAAATGCGGCAGCAGATGCCCTCTTCGCCGAACTTGCAGTGCGGGGTCTGGTTCTTGACGCGCTGCTGCCAGGAATCGGCGCCGACCTTCTTGCCGTTCTCAAGCAATGCGTCGGTTGCAGCTTCCATCTGCTCAATCGTGATGAAGGTGGTGTTATTATCGCTCAATGTGACTTCCTCCCAAAGCTTGATTTGGTATCCAACGACTTCGGTCCCGCGGTGTTGTGACGAATCCGGACGCGCCTGCCGGACGGGCAATCCCGTGAGCGCACCCGAACGGAGCATCCCCATCCACGGGATTGGGTTGCTCCTGAGTAATATCATTTTATCAAACTGCAATCATAAAGTCAATGGCAGAATTCCGCAGGCGCGCATTTTGATAGTTGAACTTATTTGTTTTTTCTGTTAAAATCAGTCGTATGGGCGGCATATTTCACGCAATTTCGCGAAAAAATGCAGGCGGAAATTTACGTTTTCTTCAGGAATGCGTATTTACAAACGGCAGAAATGTGGGTATAATAGGGATGACATCTGTGGGGAGGTTGAAAAATGAAGAAGCTCGTCGTTAGCAAAGAGCATCCGTGCATGGCTTGCCTGAGCTGTGTCCGCGCTTGCTCGGAAGCGTTCTACAAGGTCTTTGATCCGGACAAGTCCTGCATCCAGATTGTGGATAAGAATGGCGCGGTCAAGGTCAACACCTGCGTTCAGTGCGGCAAGTGCATGCGCACCTGCAAACATGGCGCGATCACCCAGAATCCCAAGACTGGCGTGTATATGATCAACAAGAAGCTCTGCACCGGCTGCGGCGAGTGCGTGGCGGCGTGCCCGATGAAGGTCATGACGCTCGGCGAGACCGCCACGAAGTGCATCGCCTGCGGCATCTGCGCCAAGGCGTGCCCGATGGGCATTCTCTCTGTCGAGGAGAAGTGAGTTAATTCTCGGATAAAACAGCTGGGTTCGCGCGTCGAGTCCGGCTGTTTTGTGTATCTATATCGATAAACGAGCATACACGCACGGGAGGATTTACATGGAAGGCATGGACGGACTGGCGCTCCTTCGCCGCAGAATGGCGGCGGAGAGCTATATCGTAGACGACACGCTCGCGGTCACGCTGCTGATCGCGCTCAAGCTGGGAAGGCCGCTGCTGATTGAAGGCGCTGCGGGCGTGGGAAAGACAGAGGTTGCCAAGGCCGCGGCGCGGGCGCTGGGGCGCGAGCTGGTACGCATGCAGTGCTACGAAGGATTGGATGAGTCCAAGGCGCTGTACGAGTGGAACTATCAAAAACAGCTGCTGGCAATCCAGTTGGGTGCGCAGGGCATGTCCGATCTCTTTGGCGAAGACTATCTGCTCGAGCGCCCGCTTCTCAAGTCCATTCGCAGTGAAGAGCCGGTGGTCCTGCTCATCGACGAAATCGACAAGGCGGACGCCGAATTCGAGGCGTTCCTGCTCGAACTGCTGTCGGAAATGCAGGTGACGATTCCGGAATACGGCACGATTCGCGCCAAATCGACGCCGTTTATCGTGCTGACCAGCAACCACACGCGCCCATTGTCCGAGGCACTTCGGCGGCGCTGCGCCTATCTGTACATCGAATATCCGGACGTGGACAAGGAAGTGCACATTCTCAAGGCGAAGCTGCCGGGGCTGGACGACGTGCTCGCCAGGCAGGTCGCACGCGCAGTCGCCTATCTGCGCGAGAGCGAGCGCGTGCTCAAAAAGCCGTCCATTGCGGAAAGCCTCGATTGGGCGAGCGCGCTGATGGCGCTGGGCGCGTCGGAGCTCGACGACGAGACCTGCGAGCAGACGATCGGCTTTGCGCTCAAGAACCACGAGGACATCGAGGAGATCATGGCCGATGACGAATTCATCCGATGTCTTGTTCAGTAAGCTGAGCCAGTTCGCGGACGCCCTGCGCCGTCAGGGATTGCGCGTCGGACTCGGCGAGGCGATCGACTGCGTGCGCGCGCTGCAGCTGACAGGTTTTGAAGATCGCGCTGCGGTTCGCGCCGCACTGTGCGCGCTGTGTGCCAAGAGTGCCCGCGAACAGCGCGCCTTCGGCGAGTGCTTCGACCGCTTTTTCGTATCGGAAGAAGCGTTTCGCCGCAATGCCGAGGCGGAGCGCGAGGCACAGCGCGCCGCCGAGGAACAGCGTCGCCGCGCCGAGGAAGAGCTCCAGGTCAACGGCAAGCCGATCGACCTGCGCGAGGACCTCAAGGAGGTTTACGCGCTGATGCCGCAGGAAGAGCGCGATAAGCTGCAGGGGTACCTCGAGCGCTATGCGGACAACCTCCAGCGCACGCCCAACCTCTACGAGGGCTTCATCCGCTCGGTATTCATGCGCAGCCTGATGGAGCAGCAGATGATGCTGGACGACGCCGCGGAGGGCTCGCGCGGCGCCGACAGCGACGCCGACCTGCTCTACCGCGACATCTCCAACTTTCGCGATGAGGAGATTCCCCGCGCCTATCAGCTCATCGATCAGGTCACGCGACGCATCAACGGCGAGGTCAGCGCCCGTCGGCGCGCGGCGGGGCGCTCGTCGGCGCTCGACTTCAAGCGCACAATCCGTTCCGGACTGTCGACCGGCGGCGCGCTGGCGCATCTGCAGTACCGCAAAAAGCGCCGCAAAAAGAAGCGCGTCGTGTTGCTGTGCGACGTCTCCGCCTCCATGCTGCAATTTTCCGAGTTTGCCATTCGCTTTATCAAGTCCATGGCGGACGTCTCTGACCACTCGGAGATCTACCTGTTTTCTGAAACGGTACAGAAGGTCAGTCCCTTCGCGCTGGAGAACATGAACGCCTTCGGTCACTACGTGCGCCATTCGGGCGTGTGGGGCAAGGGAACAAACATCGGGCGTGCGCTGGAATCTATCGAAGGGATGCGTCCCAACGTACTCGGTCCGTCGTCGGTGCTGCTGATCCTCAGCGACGCCAAGACCGTCGACCTTGCGCGCGCGGAAGCGGCGCTGGCGCGGGCGCAGAAGCTGTCGGGATCGGTCGTTTGGATGAACCCGATTCCCGAGGCGAAGTGGTCGTACCTGCGCGGCGTCACGGCGCTGCGGCGTCGGTGCAGCATGGTGCCGTGCAGCACGCTTCACGACCTCGCGCGCGCCTGCGCAAAGCTGGTGTGACGCGCTTGTCAATCTCTGGCTGAATATGCTATAATGAACGGGCGGCGACGGCTGCCCGTTCATTTTGGCGCCGCGCCGGCACCTTGATTCGCAGGAGGCGATCGTTATGGCACGTCTGTGGGCAAAGATCATCGTCAGGCATCGCATTGCCCGTCAGGATACCGCGCCGTGCACGCTTGACGGCGCGCAGGCGGCGCTGACGGAATTGTGCAGGGAGTTCGATATTCCCAATCCGCTCTGGCTGGGAAAGCACGAGCGCGAGTTTCAGGAATTCCGCCACACGTCCTTTCTGCCGGAACACTTCATGGAGGACGTGCCCTTTGACAGGCTCGAGATTGAGTTCCTCGACGATGAAAATAAGAAGCGCCGCAGCAAGGACCCGCGCAATCAATTCGATGGTTTCTGAGAACGTGCGCGGCAGCAAAAGGAACGGCAGGGGAAAGGCGGGATGAGCCATGGCAAAGAGCAGGGCGACGTATGTCTGCAGCGAGTGCGGCTATCAGGCGCCGCGTTGGCTTGGACGCTGCCCGGAGTGCGGAAGCTGGAACACGCTCGAGGAACAGCTGAGCGCGCCGAAGGAGGACGCTGCCGAGCGCAAGCTGCGCCGGGCGCCCGGAAGCGACGCCGAGGCGCTGCGCGTGGACGAAATACCCGACGAGGCGCCGGCGCGCCGCTCGTGCGGCATCGCCGAGCTCGACCGCGTGCTCGGCGGCGGCGTGGTCGACGGCTCGCTGGTGCTGGTTGGCGGCGATCCGGGCATCGGCAAGTCGACGCTGCTGACGCAGGTCTGCGCGAACATGGCGCGCAGTGGCGCGCGCGTGCTTTACGTCTCCGGCGAAGAATCCGCCCGACAAATCAAGATGCGCGCCAACCGTCTGGGCGCTGGCGGTTCCGGTTTTTTCGTGCTATCCGAAAACGATATGACAACCGTCGAAAAGCGCATGGAACAGCTTGCGCCCAGCGTCATGGTGGTCGACTCCATCCAGACGATGTATCGTCCCGAAATGGCGTCTGCGCCGGGCAGCGTTTCGCAGGTGCGCGAATGCGCCTCGCGTCTGATGCGGCTTGCCAAGGTCGGCGGCTGCAGCGTCTTCCTCGTCGGTCACGTGACCAAGGAAGGCGCGATTGCCGGACCGCGCGTGCTCGAACACATGGTCGACGCCGTACTCTACTTTGAAGGAGACCGCCAGCACCAGTACCGGCTGCTGCGTGCGGTCAAAAACCGTTTCGGTTCGGTCAACGAGCTTGGGATGTTCGAAATGGCGTCCGAGGGAATGGTCGAAGTCGGCAATCCCAGCGAGGCGCTGCTCTCGGGCCGCGCGCACGACGCCAGCGGCTGCGTGGTCATGGCGGCGATGGAGGGCTCGCGACCGCTGCTGACCGACGTGCAGGCGCTCGTCGCTACAACCGTGTTCGGCAATCCGCGGCGCATGGCCAGCGGCGTCGATCAGGGAAGGCTGGCGCTCTTGCTGGCGGTAATGGAAAAGCGCGCAGGATTCCGGCTGTTCGACAAGGACGTCTATATCAACATCGCTGGCGGCATGACGCTGACCGAACCCGCCGCCGACCTTGCGCTGTGCGCCGCGGTGGCGTCGTCGTTTCGCAACCGCCCGATCGGTTCCAACACGGCGGTGATGGGCGAGATCGGGCTGGCGGGCGAGATCCGCGCCGTGCCCCAGGCGGAGCGGCGCATCGCCGAGTGCGCGCGGCTGGGATTTGGTCGCATCCTGCTGCCCAAGGGCAACCTGCGCGGATTGCGCCCGGTCGAGGGCGTGGAACTGTGCGGCGTGGACGGCATCGCCGAAGCCATTGCCGCTCTTGGCCTGCTGCGCGACTGAGTGTTGAATATCGCGCGCGCGTTGCGCGCAAACTAACCTTGTAATCCGTGGCCTTCCGAAGCGCTTATATGTTCGGAATGCGCCGCAGCGACGAGGTGAAGTTTGTGAGCAAGGCAAAGCGCATATTTGTGCTGCTGGCGCTGGTAATGCTGTCGCTGAGCAGCTGCCTGTCCGACGAGGCGGGCGTGCAACGCGGCGCGGCGGCGCCGGCGATTCCCGAAAAGCTGACGGTTGGCGAGGACGGCGTGCCTTCGCTGCGCGTCTACGATGTCTCCGCAGACGAGGTTGAGGAAATGCCGCTGGAAACCTACGTGATGGGCGTTGTTGCCGGCGAGATGAAGAATGACTGGCCGATCGAGGCGCTCAAGGCGCAGGCGATCCTGGCGCGGACATTCGTGCTGAAGTTCTGCGATACAAAATCGTCCATGTACGACGGCGCGGACATCTCCACCGACGTCCGGGAAGCGCAGGCGTACGCGCCGGAGAACATCAACGATCGCGTTCGTCAGGCAGTCGAGGAGACGACCGGCACGGTTCTCGGCGCAGACGGCGAATACCCGTATGCGTGGTTCTTTGCCCACGCGGGTGGTACGACGGAACTGCCATCCGTGGCGCTCGACTATGATGAAGCGGATCCGGGCTACCTGTCGGTGGTTGAATCGCCCGATTCGGACGATGCGCCGGCGGACGTCAAGCAGTGGACGGTGCGCTTTTCTGAAGAAGAGGTGCGCACAGCCGCTGCGGGCGCCGGGCTCAAGGTCGATGCGGTCGAAAGCGTAGCCGTCGGCGAGCGCGGGCAGTCCGGGCGCGCAAAGACGCTGCTGATCAATGGAAGCGCCGTCTCTGCGCCGTCATTTCGCATCCAGATTGGCGCCGACCGCCTCAAGAGCACGTTGATCGACGCGATCGACGTGGACGATGCAGGCAATGTGACGTTTTCCGGGCGCGGCTATGGGCACGGTGTCGGCATGTCGCAGTGGGGCGCTTACGCGCTTGCGGAGCAGGGACATAGCGCCGAAGAGATCGTCGAGCACTATTTTACGGGCGTCGACGTCGTCAAACTCTATTGACCGACCATAGTCGGTTTTGCAACGTCCCGAGCGCAATCAAGACTTCGGTCTGTTCTGTGCTCGGGATTGTCTTTTTTACATGCGCATGGTATAATGTAAGCCAATTCTTTTTCGGGAGGCGTTCATGAAGACAGGAAAAAAGCGCCTGCTGGCCCTGATAACGGCGTTGGTACTGCTATTGAGCGGATGCACGCCGAGCGCGACGGCGCCGGAAGCGGAAGGCGCGCAGGAAACCGTGATCTATGCGACGTTTTATCCGATATATGCGCTTGCTGACATGATCGTTGGCGATGCGCCAGACGTCACGCTGCACTGCCTCGTGCAGCCGCAGGACGGTTGCCTGCGGGCATACGATCTGTCAGACTGGGATCTTTACCTGCTGGGCTATTCTGCCGACCTGGTTATCTGCGGTGGACGCGGTCTTGAACGCTTCGAAGCGCGGCTGCAGGCACTGTCGGAACAGATGGGCTTTCCGCTGGTCACGGCGTTGAGCGGGTTAACGCTGTATCAGGACGATGTGGAAACAAACGAGGAATCAACGCACTTCGAGGGCGCCAACCCGCACCTATACATGTCGATAGATGGCGCGATGGCGATCGCCGAGAACCTTGCAGCTGCGCTAAGTGCGTTGGATGCTGTGCACGCGGACGATTACCGAACCCATTTGGCAGAAACGCTGGCACGTTTGGAAGCGTTGAAATCGCAGATTTATGAACAGACTTCGGTCTTTTCCGGTCGGAAAGTTGCTGTTTTGAACGAGACTTTGGTCTATGTTGCGCAGGATTACGGCTTGGAAATCGCGGCGACGGTCATTCGCGAGAGCGGCGAACGGCTGTATGACCGGCAGTTAGATGACTGCCTCGAAGCGCTGGCGCAGAGCGGCGCAAAGGTCGTACTGCTGGAGATGCAGGCGCCGCAGCCATTCGTACAGGAATTGGAAGCCGCTGGATATGCGGTTGCCAAGCTCAACGTGCTGTCCACGCTCGGTGAATCGGATGGTGCGCAGGGCTACTTTGACGCTCAGCTCGCGAATGCTTCCGCGGTATCGGAAGCGTTCGCGAGCATAGAAAGCGAGGGGGGCATGCCGTGAAAGAAGTCGTTATTTATACCGATGGTGCGTGTTCTGGCAACCCCGGTCCGGGCGGCTGGGGCGCCATGTTGATCTACAAGGACATTCGCCTCGAGCTTTCCGGGTATGAGGCACACACCACGAACAACCGCATGGAACTGCTGGCGCCGATCGAAGCGCTGTCGCGCTTGAAGGAACCGTGCGAAGTGCGCGTCTATTCCGACAGCGCCTATCTCGTCAATGCCTTTCGCCAGCGCTGGTTGGAGAACTGGGTGCGCCGCAACTGGATCAAGAGCGACAAGAAACCCGTGGAGAACCAGGATCTTTGGAAGGAACTCCTGCGCTTTGCGCAGATGCATCGAATCCAGTGGATCAAGGTCAAGGGCCACGCTGACAATCCGTTCAACAACCGCTGCGATGAACTCGCGACGGGCGAAATCAAGCGTCACCGGCTCGAGAGTCGGTGACGCTTAGTCCTGCGACGTCGGCCCGACGCCAAGGCGTGGTTCGCGGCCTTCGCGAATGCGCTTCGTCCCAAATCACTCCGGCTTTTGCGCATCATCGCGCAGCCGGACTTTTTTTGCCGCCAAGCGACGGCGATCATCGCTCATTGCCGCGTAGTGGCGGCGCGTGGTATTGACGTCGGTATGCCCGAGCACGTCGGCGACCAGGTAGATATCGCCCGTTTCGTGATAGAGGTTCGTGCCAAAGGTCGAGCGCAGTTTGTGCGGGCTCAGGTGTTTCTTGAGTGGCGCGGCGAGCTGCGCATACTTTTTGACCATGACCTGAACGGCGCGCACCGAGATCCTGCGGCTTTGCAGTGACAGGAAGAGCGCGTCTTCGTCGCCTTCGCGCGCGACCATTTCCCTGCGCGCGGTCAGATAGCGCCGCAGTACATCTGCGACCTCGTCGGGGAAGTAGAGGATCGCCTGGTTTCCGCCCTTGCGCGTGATCAGAAAGCCGTTGATCGAAAAGTCAATGTCGCTGATGTTCAGACCAACCAGCTCGCTGACGCGGATGCCCGTGCCAAGAAAGAGCGTCAGAATGGCAAGGTCGCGCAGCTTCGTGTGCTCGTTGTAGCGCCGTTGGCGTTCGGGGAGCCCTTCACCGCTCTCCACGGCATCGAGCATGCGCGCCACCTCGTCAATTTCCAGACGTATGATCGGTCGGTCGTGGCGTTTGGGCATATCCACCAATTTGCTGACGTCGGATTTGACATATTCGTTCTTAAACAAGAATTCATAAAAGCTTCTCAGGGATGAAAGCTTGCGCATTTTACCGAGCTCGGCATTTGTGCGTTCGGCGTCGTCCTTGACGTAGTAGCTCAGGTAGTCGAGATAGGTGCGGATATCGCGCGCCGTCACGCGGTCAAAATCGACTTCGGAGAGGAGCTCGACCGGCTTATCGGCAAACTTGGGCACTTCGGAAACGAGGAAGTCGCAGAACATTTTCAGATCACAGACATAGGCGTAGCGCGTCATAGGCTGCGTTGTCGCGTCGATCGCCTGAATGAATTCCGCGCAGACGCCGGGAAGCTGCTTGAGCACGTCGCGCGTCAGCAGCAGCAAATCTCGGGCGCGCTGTTCGGCATAGGTGGGCATGTGGACCTCCGCGCCGCAAAGGCGGCATATCTTTTCGCAAAAGCTGTCTTTAACGCATAGATTTAGGATGAGGAAAGCGTCGCCGCAGACATACTTCCCCCTGCGGCGACTGACTGTTCAGGATTTTTTCAGTCTTTCCACCAAGGCCTCCAGATCCTCGAGCTTCGAGCCGAACTCTTCCAGCCCGGTTCCATCGTCGATGATCTCATCGATCTCAATGGCGTTGTAATCCGCGCCGCTGCGAACGCACTTCATGCAGTTGTCGCAGATCTTCGTCGGATCGAGGTCGCAGAGATTGCACTGCCCGCAATCGTCGCAGACCTTCCCCTCTTCGAGGACGCACATCCTTCGCTCGCGCATTGCGCGTCCGCCTCCTTTTCAACGCATCCCATTATACCGCGGAAAGCGCCGCTTTGCAAGCCTTGTCAGGCGTCGATGGCCTGCTCGCGCAACTTGTTGATCGAGCGCTTGACGGCGTCGCGGCTGTTGCCCCACGGCTTATCCTCGTTGCGATAGTCGAACTTGAGCGTAAACCACTCGATTTCCTTTTCCAAGCGCTCAAAGTTCTCAATTTCCAGATCTACGAGCGTATCGACGAACTGCTTCAGCCGTTCGCCGGACAGGTGTGCGGGCGCCATCTCCAGCGCGGCGCGATAGTGTTTCAGGCACATGCCCTTCGATTTCGCAAACAGCGCCGGAAACTCCGCCTCGTGCTTGTACATGTAGAGCAGCGTGTAGATGTAGCGCTCCATGTTGTCCGCGAGGCGCTCGCACATCACGCAGCGACCGCTGATTCCCTCGAGTTCGCCGGCGGTCTCGACCACGCCCGCACCCTTCTTGGGACCGATGCGCTTGTAGATCGGTTTGCCTGCCTCCTCCGCTGCCGCCGCTTTCATGCGCTTGGCATGTTCGCCCAGCGCCCGCAGCGTTTCCTTGAGGTGCGTGTGCGTCATCAGACCAAGTCCCAGACGATTGCCCGCGTCGTAGAGCTGGCGAAAGTGCCTTGCGCAGAAGCCTTTCTGGTTAACTTCAATGCGCTGATCCGGCTCCATGACCGATTCGCCCAGGAAATAGTTGACGTTCGCCGCTTCGACCTTGGCATTGAGCAGGCAGAGCGGACACTCGCAGTCCTCGCGATAGGCTTCCCAGACCGGCGCAGTATCAATGTGCTGCTTCAAGTTTGTTCCCTCCAGACGCAGGCAAAGCTTCGGTTTCCGTTTCTATTGTAGCAGATTTTTTGCCAAAATGCAAATCCTATCGCCGCGCCGGTACAGCGCAGGCGTCCAGACATGCGCAAAGAGGCGAAGGTCCTGCCCCGCCTCTTCATTTTATGCCTTATGCCTTCTTGCGGAACGAATGCCGGCACTTGCCGCAGGTCACCGTCACCTCTCCGACGTTGCGCGGCAGGCGCAGGAGCGTGTGGCATTCCGGGCATTTGAAATACTTGTACTTGCGCGCGTTCTTCAGCCGGACGAATGCCTGCGAGAGCTTCGTCTTTGCGGCGGCGCGCATTTTCAGGTACTTTTGATTCTCCGCATACCGCTTTTCCAAATTTTTGGAAAACATCCGGAAAAGAAGCCAGATATAGACCGCCAGCGAGAGGAAATTGAGCACCCAACTGCCAGTAAACGACGAGACGAGCATCAGCACCAGCGCGACGATCAGAATCGCGAAGGAGAGCTCGTCGGGACCATTCCGCCCCGTCATGAAGCGGCGCAGACCGCTCTTGATCTTTTCCCAGAATGACATGTCATCAGCTCCTCATAGAATTGCGCCGGTCAGCAGTAGTACATGCCGCCGTAGTAGCGCCCAGTTCCACAGCAGCCGTTGCACAGGCAGGAACACAGCACCTGACTCAGGCAGCAGATGGCGCAGGGATTGCCGCAGATTGCAGACGGGATGTCAAACCCGCGCTGTTCGCCGCTGCTCTGATAGAAGTGGCTGCTGCCCTCAAGGCGGCTGAGCAGCGCTCGATACTCAAAGTTGTTCGGGTCCATGCTCACCGCCTGCCGCGCGTAGTTGAGCGCGGCAATGCGATTGCCCAGTCCGAAATTGGCGGCGCCCGCAAGGTAGTACCACTCTGCGGTGCGGTCGCTCATTTCCTCGAGCAGGTGCAGTGCCTCCTGGTAGTGGCGCGCCTGAATGTAGTTGCGCACCGCCTGCATCCGCGGCGAGGACGACGAATATCCGCCGCTCGTCTGTCGTCCGTATCCGCCGTATCCGCCATAGCCGCCATAACCGGAATAATCACCGTAGCCGGAATTTCCATACCCGCCGTACCCGGACGAGCCATAGGAACTTCCATAGCCGGCGCTTTGCCCCTGACGGGCTTGTCCGGACGCGCCTTCGCGGCGCATCTTCATGATCGTCGCGTACGCCTCGTTGATCTCCTTCATCCGCGCCTCTGCGGCGGCAGAGCCGTTGTTGACGTCGGGATGATATTTCTTCGCGAGCTCGCGGTACGCCTTCTTGATTTCGTCCTCGGACGCGCTGGATGGTACACCCAAGACGCGATACGGATCCTGCATTATTCTTCTCCTTTGCTGTCGGCCTCTCGTTTCTTCTGGATCTGCACGTAGCGGCTCCACACGCCGGAATAGAGCACGTTGCGGATCAGGTCGGCGTCCTGCACGATCGGCAGGCGTTCAAATTCCTGCGTGCAGTCGGCGACCATCATCGTCAGGGCGTCCTTGCACATCGCCTCAAAATCCGGTCGATCGCGAAACGGCTTGAGCGGATTGAAGCGGTTGCGGCGCACGTCTCCGGGAAGGTCCTCATAAGCATCCATCAGGTAGATGAAGCGCCCCAATCCATCGCCCATGACGCGCAGCGATTCTGACCAGTATCCACCGCCATGACAGAAGAGCTCGCCGAGCATCTTGCCCGTGCTGTTGACCGGCGCGTCGATATCGCCGGGCGGGCGCGATTCGATTGCGTGAATCTCGCGCAGCCATGTCTCGATCGCAGCGCACTTGTCGGGATAGAGCGACGCGACGTCGCGATAGCGGCGGCGCAGCAGGCGCGCCTGCGCGCGCGCAGGCGCGCTGTGCTCGTCGCGCCAGTTGTCCAGCGCCTTGTGATAGGCCAGCGCGACGTTCATGTCCGCGGCGTATTCCAGCGGCGCGCTCACGGCGTAGGGATGCACGCGGAGCGGGTGCGTCGGGCAGCGCTCCACTCCCCGCTCCTCATCCGGCTCGTCGATGGCCATCCGAAGGATTCCGAGAAACGTCAGGTCATAGCTGAGCGTTGCGGCGCCGATCCAACCGTGACGCTGCCGGAGCACGCGGCACAAACCGCAATACACGGCGCGAAAGCGCGCCCTTTGCTCGTCGCTTAGCGCGGATTGATTGGGAACGATATAGCCGAACAATGTCATTCCCCCTCCGCGTTCATCATATTGCTATTATATCGTGCAATTGTAAACGCCATATCAATTTTCCGGGGGAATCCGAAGGCGAAATTCAGATTTTACCTTCGCGCAGGTCGTGTCACTTGCCGTCGCCTTCGCGGTCCGTGGGCTCGTACGAGGCGTCGTAGCCGCCGTCGTCGTTGGGCTTGGCGTCGGAATTCCAGATCGTCTGCCCGGCGGCGCTGAGCGCGCGCTCGATCTCCTCGCATGCCCGCAGGATCGCCGGGCGGTCCTTGACCTTGCGCGCGCGGTGCAGGTCCTTGACCAGTTCCTGCATGCGGCGCTTGTCGTCGCGGTTGAGCTTCTTCATGGCGAATTCCGCCTGCTGCACGAGGTTGTCCGCGCGATTCTCAAGCTCCGCTTCCTCCTTGCGGCGGGCATCCTCGGCAGCGTAGGTCTCCGCATCGCGCATCGCCTGCTCAATCTCCCGCTGGCTGAGGTTGGAGGAATTCGTGATCGTGATCGCCTGTTGCTTGCCCGTGCCCAGATCGCGCGCGGAGACGTTGACGATGCCGTTGGCGTCGATGCTGAACGTCACCTCAATCTGTGGCACGCCCCGCGGCGCGGGCCGAATTCCGTCGAGGCGGAACTTGCCCAGCGTCTTGTTTTCCGAAGCGATCGGGCGTTCGCCCTGCAATACGTGAATTTCCACGGAGCGCTGGAAGCTCGCCGCAGTCGTGAAGATCTGGCTGTGCTGCACCGGGAGGGTCGTATTGCGGTCGATGATGCGCGAGAACACGTTGCCGACCGTTTCGATGCCCAGCGACAGCGGCGTCACATCGAGCAGCAGCAGGCTCTTGACGTCGCCGCCCAGAACGCCGCCCTGCAGCGCTGCGCCGATGGCAACGCATTCGTCGGGATTGATGCCCTTGAACGGCTCCTTGCCGGTGAAACGCTTGACCGCTTCCTGTACGGCGGGAATGCGCGTGGAGCCGCCCACCAGCAGCACCTTGCTCAAATCCGACGGGCGCAGCCCCGAGTCCGCCATTGCCTGCTGAACCGGTCCCATGGTGGAATCGACCAGATGGCGGGTCAGCTCGTCAAACTTTGCGCGCGTCAGCGAGAGGTCCATGTGCTTGGGACCATTGCGGTCGGCAGTCAGGAACGGCAGGTTGACCGCCGCCACCGACGTGCTCGAGAGCTCGATCTTCGCCTTCTCCGCCGCTTCGCGCACGCGGCAAAGCGCCGCCTCGTCGCGCGACAGGTCGATGCCGGTTTCCGCCTTGAACATCTTGACGAGATAGTCGGTCACGCACTGATCGAAGTCGTCGCCGCCCAGATGGTTGTTGCCGGCGGTGGCGAGCACCTGAATGACGTCGGCGTTGATGTCGAGGATCGAGACGTCAAACGTGCCGCCGCCCAGGTCGTAGACCATGATCTTCTGAGGCTCCTCGCGGTCGATGCCGTAAGTGAGCGCCGCGGCGGTCGGCTCGTTGATGATGCGGCGGACGTTCAGACCGGCAATGGCGCCGGCATCCTTCGTCGCCTGGCGCTGGGCGTCCGAAAAATACGCCGGCACGGTGATGACCGCTTCGGTGACAGGCTCGGCGAAGTAGTCTTCTGCATCCTTTTTCAGTTTTTGCAGGATCATTGCCGAGATTTCCTGCGGCGAATACTTCTTTCCGTCGATGTTTACGCGAAAATCAGAGCCCATCTTGCGCTTGATGGAGCTGATTGTGCGCTCGCTGTTGGTAACCGCCTGGCGCTTGGCCATCTGACCGACCAACCGCTCGCCGTTTTTGGTAAAGGCGACGACGGACGGCGTTGTCCGTCCGCCCTCGGAATTGGAAATGACCACGGCTTCCCCACCCTCGTAGGCGGCGACGCAGGAATTCGTCGTGCCGAGGTCGATGCCGATGATGTGGGACATACTGTTCACCTCTTTATGAATATGAGACATCCCAGGGTTCTCGCTAGGACGCTCCAACCTGAATAGAAGCGCGCGTTCCGTGCGTCAAGAGACGCTTTCCGGGAAGCGCAGGCTTATTGTAGGAGAATTATATCAACCCAGTATGAACGCAATGCGAACTCCAAGCAAACAAAACATCAAAACGTAAGTTCGGGCGGCGTGCGGACAGCGAAAACAGACCAAAGTCTGTATTTCTGACATAAAACAGCCGAAGGTCTGTTGATAACATTATTCATCCTGTTAATAGAATGATGCATGCAGTGGATAACTTTATACGTTTTGATGCACGGAATGCGCTTTCTTCTCTCGAAGAAAACTGATATAATGGCATTATTCCATATGAGGAGCATGTCAAATGAACATCATTGCGACCATTGCCCAGGAAATGTCTCTCCCTCCCCAGCGCGTTGCCGTGGTCGTTGAACTGCTCGCCGCCGGAGTAACGATTCCCTTTATCGCCCGCTACCGCAAGGAGCGAACGGGCAGCATGGACGATCAGGTTCTGCGCGCGCTCGCGGAACGACTGGATCGCCTGCGCGCACTCGACAAGCGCCGTACGGAAATCCTGCGATTGATCGACGCGCAGGACGCGCTGACGCCGGAACTGGCAGAAAAGATCGACATGGCGGATACGCTCACCGCGCTGGAGGATCTCTATCGACCCTATCGCCAGAAGCGGCGGACGCGCGCTTCCATCGCTGAGGCGCGAGGTCTTGCCCCGCTCGCCGACATGCTCTTGCTGCAAAAGTCCTTCTCCGGCACGATTGAGCAGCAGGCACAACGATTTGTCTCCACAGAGAACGAAGTTCCCGACGCCGAAGCAGCGCTGCAAGGCGCGCGGGACATCGTCGCCGAGCGCATGTCGGACGATGCCGATTGCCGCGGGCAGCTGCGAGAACGCTATGCGCGCACGGGCCGTATCTGTACCGCCGCCGTTTCGGACGCACCTGAAGCGGAATTGGCTCGCGCGGCACTTGCCAATTGCGCCGAATTCATCCGGAGTATCCCTGATCACCGGGTGCTCGCGATCAACCGCGGCGAGCGCGAGGGAGGCCTGAAGGTCCGGCTTGAAGCGGATGCGCCGACCATGATCGACATCCTGCGCAGGGCGTTTATCCGCCGCGGCAGCCCGACGCAGGCGCAGCTCGAACTCGCCGCCGAGGACGCCTGGAATCGTCTCATCGCGCCCTCCCTCGAACGCGAACTTCGCGCGGCGCTCACTGAGCGCGCTTCGCGCGCGGCAATCGAAATCTTTGGGCGCAATCTTCACCAATTGCTCATGCAGCCGCCTGTGAAGGGGCACGTGACGCTGGGCGTCGATCCCGGTTATCGTACGGGTTGCAAGTTGGCAGTCGTCGATGCCGGCGGGAAGGTTCTGGAGACGGGCGTCGCCCACTTCACCATCCCGGGCATGGATCGCCGTCGCGAGGAGGCCAAGGGCATTGTCGGCGGCATGATCCGCCGGCACGGCGTGACCGCCATCGCCATCGGCAATGGGACCGCGTCGCGCGAAGCAGAGGCGTTTATCGCGGAACTGATCGCCTCGCTGCCGGGCAATATCCGCTATGCAATCGTCAGCGAAGCGGGCGCCTCGGTCTATTCCGCTTCCAAGCTCGGCGCGGAGGAATTTCCGGATTTTGACGTCTCGCTGCGCAGCGCGGTCTCCATTGCGCGGCGGCTTCAGGATCCTCTCGCCGAACTGGTGAAGATCGATCCGCGGTCGATCGGCGTCGGGCAGTACCAACACGACTTAAAGGAAGCTGAGCTGAGCCGGAAGC